>JBKBTZ010000118.1:0-10781 GCA_046290825.1 Limisphaerales bacterium | reverse complement strand
CCGCGTGGCGTATCACGAGGTCGGCCACGCGCTGGTGGCCGCCCACAGCGAAAACGCGGACCCGGTTCACAAGATCAGCATCGTGCCGCGCGGACGCGCCGCGCTGGGCTACACGATGCAGTTGCCGAGCGAAGACCAGTTCCTGCTCACGCGCCGCGACCTGCTCGACCGGTTGCGCGGTCTGCTGGGCGGACGCGCGGCGGAGGAAGTGGTGTTTGGCGAGGTCAGCACCGGCGCGCAGAACGACCTCGAGCGCGCCACGGCGCTGGCCCGGCAGATGGTGGCGCTGTATGGCATGAGCGAGCGTATCGGCCTGGCCAACTGCGCGCAGCGGCAGGCGCAGTTTCTGGCCGGGCCGGAGGCCGGCTTCCAGCGCGACTGCTCGGAGCAGACCGCGCGCGAAATGGACGAGGAGGTCAAAGCCATCCTGGACCGCGCCTATCAGGAGGCGAAGCAATGCCTCACCGCGCATCGCGACCAGTTGGAGCGCGTCACCGCCGAACTACTGGCCAAGGAAACGCTCGACGGGCCGGAGTTTTACCAGATGGTGGGCCGGCCCATGCCCTGCGCCAAGGAACCTGTGCCGCCGCTGCCCGCGCCGAAAGCGGTGACAGCGGCGCAGCGCGTGGGGGGTGAGCCGCTTGCGAGCGTTAAGCGACAAACTTAGTTGGCCGAGGCGCCAGAATCGAATATGACTATGGCGTGACGATTCACGACCATCCATTCGAAGCCTGGCTTTCAGTTTGCGACGAGCAACTGGATGGTGTGCTGGCGAGTTCACCACCTTTGTCCTGGCTGGAGTTCTGGCTGAATCCGCGCCGGTTGCGCGGTAGCGACTTCCTGATGCGATGGTCGCAAGGAGTGTGGAGTGAGAAACGGCTCATTGAGGCGGTCAACCACACCAAGGAATTCGTGGCCATCCCGTATGGCCCGAGCGGCACAGCGCCGACGGGGAGCGTTCGAGAGTTCGAGTTGTATTTCGAACGGCTGGAGGCGGCGGGGCTGGGCAAAATCAAGCGACCGGATTTGCTGGTCTTCCGCGCCAGCGACGAGCCTGCAGTGGGAGAAGCGATTGCCAAGGCTGGCGGTTTGGCGGAGCTGCCTTTCATTGCTGAGGACGATCGGCAACTGGGGGAAATTCTGAAGCATGCGCTGGTTGCTGTAGAGTGTGAGAACAGCCTTTGGCGGGCGCGGAAGATGCCCGATTTCGCCTCGCCCTTGCGGCCTCAACGGCGGCTGGGTGGAAATCCCGGATTGAAGAAGAGCGCGGTTCTGCCCACAATCATCATCAAGGAGGAAGATCGCGAGCCTCTGCGCCAGTGGCAGGCGAAACGCAATGTGCCCGTTCACATCTGGCATGTGTTCTTCGACCTTGCTTACGGGTTGGCTTTCGATCGAGCGGAGGAACTCGTAGCCCAAGAACTGACCGAGCCCACGGTTCAGACCTTCCAAGCTCCGGGCGGCGCGACGACGAAGAAAACCATCTTCAAACATTACTATCACTACGGTTATCCGCTGGGCAGCAGCGCGGAAGAGCCGCGGCTTTTGCCCGCGTTTGTCGAGGACAAGAATGGCCACATTCTCCCCTACGTCACGTTTGACGGCGGTCGGTTGCAGTTGTCAGGCGAGGCTCTGCAAGTGCTCCGCGCGCTTTCAGATCGGAGGCGGGCATGAAGGTGTCCACAGCGATCGCCCATGAATTCCAGAACCTGCCGGGCACAGGCCCGCAACGCGAAGCCTTGCGGGAGAAGGGGCAGTTTTGGACGCCGCTCTGGCTTGCCAAACCAATGGCCGGCTGGGTCACCGAACTGAATCCCAAAACCCTTTTTGACCCTGCGGTCGGTCCGGGGACTTTTTTCGCAGCCGCACGCGCCGTTGGCTTCGCTGGCGAGTTCACCGGTTACGAGCTGCACGAGCGGTCATTCTTGGATGGTGGGCGACTCGGGCTATCGCCAGCGGATTTGCAAGACGTGGTTGTGGGGGATTTCATCAGCGCACGTTTGGATGGCGCCTTTCCCGCAATCGTCTCCAATCCTCCTTACATCCGCCACCATCGCCTCGGCGATCTTCGCAAGCTGGAATTGCGCCGGATTGCCGAGCGGGTTTTGGGGTTCCCCTTGGATGGCCGAGTCGGACTGCACGTTTACTTCTTGCTGAAATGCCTGGAACTCCTCGCCCCGGGCGGTCGGCTGGCGTTTCTGTTGCCCGCCGATGTGTGTGAAGGAATTTCCTCACGGGCATTTTGGAATCGGCTGTGTGAGCGATTTCGCCTGGAGGCGGTGTTGACTTTCGACGCGGCGGCTGCGCCGTTCCCGAAGGTGGATACCAATGCAATGGTGTTCCTGATCTCGAACAACGCGCCCCAGGATTGTCTTCGATGGATGCGAGTGCTGGAGCGTGATAGTGACGCCATCACGCAAGCCCTGCTTGGCTTGTCGAACGGAAATGGCGACCATCGGGCGCTGATCTGTCAAGAGCGCAAGCTGGCCGAAGCCCTGGCCACCGGCCTCTCGCGGCCTCCCCGTAGCGCATCGTCTGAAGGTGTGCCGTTGTCGCATTTTGCCCGCGTCATGCGGGGAATCGCCACCGGCGCGAACGAATTCTTTTTCCTGACCAGACAACAAATTGCCGACTTGGGTTTGGACGCGCGCTGCTTCGTGCGAGCCATCGGCAGAACCCGGGACTGTTCAGGCGACACGCTGAAACCTGAAACCTTGGCCGCGCTGGAAAGGCAAGGCCGTCCCACGTGGCTGCTTAGTCTCGACGGCACGGCCAAGGAGCGCCTGCCAGCGCCGCTGCGATCGTATCTTGAACAAGGTGAGCTGCAGAGGCTGCACGAGCGCGCTCTGATTCAAAGTCGGCGGCCGTGGTATAAAATGGAGCAGCGCATGCCGCCGCCAATCTTGTTCGCCTATCTCGGTCGTCGGGATTGCCGCTTCATTCTGAACGAGGCAGGCGTTGTTCCGCTCACCGGATTCTTGTGTGTGTATCCTTGGGATTCGCGGCCCGACGCTGTGCGGCGTCTATGGCGCGCCTTGAACCACCCGGCAACACTGAAGAACCTGGCATTTGCGGGGAAATCCTACGGAGGGGGCGCGCTGAAAGTTGAACCGCGTCAACTGGACACGTTGGAAATTCCCCGCACCGTATTGGAAGAAGTCGGCTTGGAGTCTCCGCCAGTCGCGGCTGAATTGCTGCTTTTGGAAGAGCGGACAAAAGCATCTCAGCATCGTGTTCCCGCGAGGGAATGCAGCAAGTCGGGCACATCGCGGCGCGCTCGCAAGCCTTAATCGTGAGGTGATTGCGCAAAATCCGAGAGCATTACGGCATGCATTTTGACGATGCCGAATCCAAACGCCGCTCGCACTGGCTGGTCTGATATTCCCCGCTAGCCCGACCTTTGGAGAATTGCCCCATGCTCCCGTTGCGTGATGACATTCCGAGTCGGCGGTTTCCGATCGTTACGCTGCTGCTGATCGCGGCGAACGTCGTCGCCTTTTTCTGGGAACTGAGCCTGGGACCGCGGTTGCCGGACGCGCTGCTGGTGCTGGGCATTGTGCCGGTGCGCTACACGGTGGGTGAGGTGGCCGGGTTGTTTACGTGGCGTGAACAACTGCTGCCGTTCTTCAGTTCGATGTTCCTGCATGGCGGGTGGACGCATCTGTTGGGGAACGTGTGGACGCTCTGGGTTTTCGGGGACAACGTCGAGGACCGGCTTGGTCGCGGCCGGTTTCTGCTGTTTTACCTGGCCGGCGGGGTGGCGGCAGCGCTGCTGCACATCTTCACGAACGCGGGCTCCCCCGTGCCAACCATCGGCGCGAGCGGAGCGATTGCGGCGGTGATGGGCGGCTACTTCCGGCTCTATCCGCACGCCCGGGTGGAAATGGTGATCCCGCCGTTTTTCCTCGGACCGTATTTCGTAGTGCCGGCGGTGATCTTTTTGGGTTGGTGGTTTATTCTGCAATTTTTCAATGGCACGTTGAGTCTCGTGAGCAGTCCGGAGGCAGCCGGTGGTATTGCCTGGTGGGCCCACATTGGCGGGTTCATCTTCGGCGCGATGTTGTGCAGCGTGCTCAAGGTGAAGCGGTTCTACCGCCGCCGTTACGAGGATGAGGACATGCCGTGGTGAGGGGGATTCGGGAAACCCGGCGCGGCGGGTTCGTTGCCGACCGTCGTCTATCGCGCCGAACTTACAGCTTTTCCATGGATCAGGCAGCGAGCAACGTCGCGCGGCCCCTCACCCCGCCCTCTCCCCTCCGATGGGGAGAGGGGGTCCGAAGGAGGAGTGAGGGGCGGCAGGCATCGTGTCGCCATGACACTTTGGGAAGCACTGCCGGGACGCGGGGAACGCGTCCACCCAATTGTCACGGTTTGCTGAACGAGACGATGTAGCGGTTGCCCAACGTGTCCGCGCAGGCCATGTGGAGTGTGCTGACGTTGGACCAGTTCACGGTGGTGGTCAGCGTGTGACTGGTCGTGCCGGGCGGCAGTTCGGGCGAGTGGTAAATCCGTCCGCCCACGATGCTGTCAATCTGCACCTGGATGTTGGTCACGTAGGCTGGCGCGCCGCCCAGGGGCGCGCCCGTGGCGGCGTCCTTGTAAACCCAGCTCACGTTCTGCAGCACGTCGCCGCTGACGCTCACGGTGGGCAGCGGCACGAGGAGGCGCGAGGCCGCCTGAGGATCGGGCACGGTGAAGGTCACGTTTGAGCCTTTGTAGTGAACCACCCAGTTTCCGCCCGGCGCGGCGGCCGGGCTAAACACGGGCGGCGCCTGATACATCCGCCAGTTGTTTCCGCCCATCGCCAGCCAGCCGGGCGTGTTGGTCAGGCCGCTGCCCGCCGGCCCGGTGAAATACACGCTGGCGGCCGGCGGGAAATTGAGGTCGTTGGCCACGCTCAATACCGCCGAGTAATTCTGGAGGGTTACCGGATACGCGGGTGACGGGGTGAAGCCGCCGCCAAACCCGCCGCCGTTGGCGAATTCGAAGAAGAAAAGCCCGAGAGTTGGGGCGCCGGTCCACCCTACCGCGGCCCGCACAAACAGGCGCGGGTTGGCGGTGGCGGGTTCTTCGTCTTCCAGGTGGAGCACGTTCGTGCCGTCGCTGCTGACCGCGCCGGCCGCCTGCCAGGCGGTGAGGTTGGTGGAGATTTCCAGCGTGTAGGTGACGCCGGGCACGACGAGGAGGCCGCCCTGGAAATGGCCGTTGACCAAAGAAGCGTTGGTAAATACGGGGGGCGTGGTGCTGCGCTGCAGGAAGCGTCCCTGCACATCGCCGCCGGAGAAGCCAATGATGTCGCCATTGGTGTCCGTGACGAACGAGCCGAACGTGGCCGTGAGCAGGAAACGATTCCCGTCGAACAACGCGCCTTTGAGTGGCAGCAGCGGCGGATTCGTTCCCTGCGCCGTGAAGGGAGTAAAGGCCGGGCCGATGGCGTTGCCCAGCCGGTCCAAGAAGCGGGCGCGGATGGTGTGGTTGGTGGAGGCCGCGTTTGCGGCCCAGAGAATGAGATGATGCGTGCCATCGAAGGCCAGCGCGGGGAAGGTCGCCGGCCCGTCCGTTTCCAGGAATCCCTCGGGGCCAAGGGGTGCCCCGGAAGGCGACACCAGCCGCCCGGCCAGCATCAGTTCGCCCGGTCCGCCGTAGTTGGTGGTGCAGTTCCAAGCCACGACGTAGTTCGTGCCGTCAAAGCCGGCGGCCAGCGGATTGCGATCCCACGAGGGCGTGACGCTGAGTTTCGTCACCGCGCCCAGCGCGCCGCTCGGCGTCACGGTGCGGCAATAGGTTTCATAGTGTCCGCCGTCCTGTTGCTGCCAGGCCACGAGATAATTGGTCCGGCCAGCGGCCACGGTTACGTCCTCATGAACCGCGCTGCCGCTGGCCACGACAAACTCCGATCCGACCAGCGTGCCTGCGCCGGAAATGAACTGCCCATACACCTTGGCGAACAAGCCGTCGTCCACCTCATCCGCAGCATCCACCCAGAGTGCGAGAAAATTCGTTCCGTCCGAGGCCGCGTCGCGCACGCGCTGAAAGCCGTGACTGCCTGCGCTCGCGAGGAGCGGAAACGCGGTGCCAACCGTGCCGTTGTCCGCCGAACAAATCCGGCCAAACATCGTCACCCCCGACATCATCGTGTAATCCGACCACACCACCAGGGCGTTGGTCCGCGCCCCCGCCGTCGCCGCGGCAGGCGGGAAGCCGGGGTTGCTGCCGACCGGAATGGGCGCCCCGAGCAACTGGCCGCCGGGCGAAACCCGCTGGCCGAGCAGATTGGTGCCGGACACGAATCCAACCCAGTAGTTGGAGGAGCCAAAAAACGCGCCGCCGCCGATTTCCAGCAACGGCGGATTCGTGGCCACGGGAAAAGTCTGGGCCACGGCGGACCACAGGCCGAATGCCGTAAGGATGGAGAACAGTTTGATGACCGAATGAGGCTTAATGGAGCGAATGAAAGCAGTTTTTGCATTCATGCTGGCTTATCCATGCCGCCAGCGGCAACGGGCGGTCAAGTCGAATGAAGCCGTCGCCAATGGTGCTGATGAGCCAAGGTGATGCGCCGAAATTTCAGCATAAAGACCGAGGGTGGACTGCGCCAAAAAAAGCCGACTCGGAAGAGAGTCATAAACCCGAAAACTGGACAGCCTTGGGTGGCACGGGCTACCCGCCCGTCGCGCCCGGCGCCCCGCCGGGCGTAAAGGCCCACCAAGCCTGCCCTGGAATGGTGCCAAAAGTGCCGCTGGCCTTGGGCCAACCGCGCCGCCAGTTGCTGCGCGCGGGACGGGCAAGTTGCGCGTTCAACCCGTTTTCTTGTCCCGGCCAACTCCGTAATTCGGGATGAATCAATCCGGGTGCGGCGCATCGCGACCCGTCGGAGCGCGTCACGAGGGGGGATATTTAGCGGGCTGCCCAGCCAAACCTTTCGGAGAGCGGCCAGTAAACGAAGCAGTATTTCCCAATGACCTTGCGGTCGGAGAAGGCCCCCCAGGAACGCGAATCGAGGCTGTTGAGGGTGTTGTCGCCCATGACCATCAGGTGGTTGGGGGGAATCTGATAGGTGGATTTCTCGTCGCGGAAGTAGCGGGCATCGAAGTGACCGCTGAAATACCGCTCGAAGACGGCCTGATTGACATGGCCGGAGAACTGGCTGTCCGCCGGGGGTTGGCGGGGATCGAAGCTGTAAACGAACTCGAAATGGGGTGTGCTGGCGTCGAGCCGGTTTGTTCCATTGATGCGAATATGGCGGTCGTTACCGATGGAGAGGGTCTCGCCGCCCAGACCGACGAGGCGCTTAATGTAAAACTGGTTCTGCTGCTCGCGGGGAAGCTCCTCGATGCCCCGGGTTTCAAAGACGATGATTTCGCCCCGCCGGGGCTTGCGAAAGTTGTAGGTCAGCCGGTCCACGAACAGGTGGTCGCCGCTGCGGACCGCCAGCTTGAAGACGTCCTCGCCGCGCCGGTAAATGCGGTTCGGGTCGGCCCCGGCGCGCTGGGCAAGATTCATCGTGCCGCTGTCGGGCGGGAACCAGAGGGTGTGCGTCTGCCCGGCGAAGACGAATTTCTGGTAGAAGCGGAACAGGCTGCCGTGCTTGCCAATGCCGACCGGCGGGTAAAGCCGCTCGAGGCGTCCGTCACGGTCGGCGACGAAATGCACGTAGGAGACGCCCGCGAGGCCCTGACGGAAACGCTCCCAGCCAGTGGGGATTTTGAATTGGGGCGGGAGCGGTTCGGAAACGATGCCGAAGAGCGTCGGCTGCATCGAGCCGGTGGGAATTTTGAAGGGCTGGAGGAAGAACGTGCGCACGCCCAGCGCGACGGCCATCGCCACCAGCAGCACTTCGATGTTCTCCCGCCAGAACGGGTGCGGATACGGGCGCAGATGGAGGTTGGCGCAATTTTCCAGCGACTCGACCGCCTGATGCAGCTCCGCCTTGCTCCTGCCACTGCGGAGGGCGTCCCGCAGTTCGTCCAAACGGCTCTCCAATGAGCGAACTGCCTCCGGTTTGAGCAGGTCGCGCTGGTGCTGGAGCAGTTTCCAGACGTGCCGCCGCAGGGCCGAGGCTTTGCGAACGTGGCGGAACAGCAACCAGCGGAGCATCGTTTTCATGCGGATAGGCGGGTGCGGCGGTCGGCGGTGGTCCCCTGCCCTACGCCTTGAGGACCTCGATGAAGGCTTCCTGCGGAATGTTGACGGAACCGATGGCCTTCATGCGTTTTTTGCCTTCCTTCTGCTTCTCGAGCAGTTTGCGTTTCCGGGAGATGTCGCCGCCGTAGCACTTGGCGGTGACGTCCTTGCGGAAGGCGCTGACGGTTTCGCGGGCGACGATTTTCCCACCGATGGCCGCCTGGACGGCGATGGCAAACTGCTGCCGCGGGATGACCTCCTTCAGCTTGGCGGCGAGGATGCGGCCGCGCGACTCGGCCTTGCTGCGATGGACGATGCAGGAGAAGGCATCCACCGGTTCGCCGTTGACCAGCAGGTCCAGCTTGACCATGTCGGATTCCTGGTAATCGGCGTGCTCGTAATCCATGGAGCCGTAACCGCGGGTGAGGCTTTTGATGCGGTCGTGGAAATCCACCAGGATCTCACCCAGCGGGATGAGGCAGGTCATCATGACGCGCCGGGCGTCGAGCGTCTCGGTGTGGTCGAGGACCCCGCGCTTTTCGGAAATCAGCGCCATCATGTCGCCGATGTTTTCGTTCGGGCACATGATGAAGGCCTTGACCATGGGTTCCTCGATTTTGGCGATGTAAGTGACCTCGGGCAGGAAGGCGGGGTTGTCCACCTCCTTCACGGTGCCGTCCGTGAGGGTGACCTTGTAGATCACGCTGGGGTAGGTGGCGATGATGTCCATGCCGTATTCGCGACGGAGCCGTTCCTGGACGATTTCGAGATGGAGCAGCCCGAGGAAGCCGCAGCGGAAGCCGAAGCCGAGGGCCACGGAGGTTTCCGCCTGATAGACGAACGCGGAATCGTTCAACTGCAGCTTGGCGAGGTTCGCCTTGAGATGCTCGTAGTCGGCGGTGTTGATGGGATAGATGCCGCTGAACACCATCGGATGGATTTCCTGGAAGCCCGGGAGCGCGGGCGAGGGCTGGCGGGCATCGGTAAAGGTGTCACCAATTTTAACCTCGGCGGGGGTCTTGATGTTCGCGGCGACGTAGCCGGTTTCGCCCGCCTCGAGTTTCTCGCGGACGTAGGGCTTGGGATTGAAGCTTCCCACCTCCTTCACCTCGTAGGTTTTGCCCGTGTGCAGGAGTTTGACCTGCATGCCGGGCTTGAGTTCGCCGTTGAACACGCGGACGTGGGTGATGACGCCCTTGTAGGTGTCGAAATACGAATCAAATCCCAGGGCTTGCAACGAGGGCGCGCCGGTCGGTTTCGGCGGGGGGATCCGCTCCACAATGGCCTCGAGAATTTCCTCGATACCGATGCCCTCCTTGGCGCTGGCGAGGATGGCATGGTCGGCGGGGATGGCCAGAATGTCCTCCAACTGTTGCCTGGCCTGTGGAATGTTGGCGTGCGGCAGGTCAATCTTGTTGATGACGGGGATGATGGTGAGGTTCTGCTTCATCGCCAGATGCACGTTGGCGACGGTCTGGGCCTCGACGCCCTGGGCGGCGTCCACGATGAGCAGGGCGCCTTCGCACGCGCTGAGGCTGCGGGACACCTCGTAGGAAAAATCCACATGGCCGGGGGTGTCGATCAGGTTCAGCTCGTAGGTCTCCCCGTTCTTGGCCTGGTAATACATGGTAACCGGGTGAGCCTTGATGGTGATGCCCCGCTCGCGCTCGAGGTCCATCGAGTCCAGCAACTGCGCCTCCATGTCCCGGTCGGCGATCGTGCCCGTGCGATGCAACAGGCGGTCGCTCAAGGTCGTCTTCCCGTGGTCAATGTGGGCGATGATGCTGAAATTGCGTATGTGGGCGGTGTCCATCGTGCTACGGCGGCCAATCGGCCGGTCTCAATGTCCGGGCGTGGCCCGGCCCGCGTTGGCGGGTGGCAGAAAATACGGTTCGGCGCGGGGAATGAAAGCAAAACCTCCCCCGCTCAACGCAGTTCGATTTCCACCGTGCCTTGACGAAGTTGGACATAACCGCCCCCCAACTGGCGGGGGACGAGGAGGGAAAGGGTGGCTTTTCCGCCCGGAGCGACACTGATCAAGGCGAGGCCGGCGTCGCGGAGTTCTCCGGTGGCATTCTGGTTGATGGCGGTCAGCACCATACCGGCCTGCACCTCGGCCCGGGCCGCCGGACTGCCGCGCTCGACCGCCTGAACCACCATCCCCTGCCCGGCCCGCAAACCGAGGCGCGCCGCCGCTGACGGGTTCAACTCGGTCAGCGTCAATCCGGTGCGCTGCCGGATGACGTCCTCGAACGGGGTCATGGGCACCGTCACCGGACGGCGGCGATTGCCGTCGAGCACCAGCAGCCTGGCCTCGCGGCCCCCGCCGCTGCCGACGATGAACTCGTTGAATTCGACCAGGTTCTTCACGCTGCGGCCGTTGACTTCGATTACCCGCTGACCCGGTTTCAATCCTGCCTTGTCCGCCGGGCTGCCGGGCTGGACCGCGCTGATTTCCAGCGGCAGCGTGCCGGGGCGGAGCGCCGCCCCCAACCAGAGCGAGTAGTTCAATTCGGGAGAAAAGAATTGGGCCAGCGCGGCAGACACCTGCTTGACCGGGATGGCAAATCCGATTCCCTGGCCCTGCCGATAAACGGCGACATTCAGGCCGATCAATTCCCCGCGCAAGTTGATCAACGGACCGCCACTGTTGCCGG
>JBKBTZ010000117.1:0-10951 GCA_046290825.1 Limisphaerales bacterium | reverse complement strand
GCCGGGCGGGTCGCCCGGCAGAACGGGTCAGTGGCCCGTTCCACCCAGCATTAGAAGGAATCGTTCCGGGTAAGTCGGGGTCATGACCACCACCTTATGCCTTCCATCCTGCAATAAACTGAGATGCGCCCCCTGCGGATCCGGCGCAAGCATTGCGCTTGGTTTTCCGCCGGGGCGTTTGTTTAATCCCGCCGCATGTTGCGCCGACAGGCCAAAATCAAACGGCACACCGCCGAGACCCGCATCACCGTCGAATTGAATGTGGATGGCACGGGCAAGTCCACCATCCGCACCGGCATCCCGTTTTTCGACCACATGCTAACGCTGTTTGCGAAGCATGCGGTGGTGGACCTGAAGTTGCGCTGCCAGGGTGACCTCGAGGTGGACGCTCATCATACCGTCGAGGACTGCGGCATCGCGCTTGGGCAGGCCTTCGCGCAGGCGCTGGGGGAGAAGCGCGGCATCCGCCGTTACGGCCATGGCTTCCATCCGGGCAATCCGTTCACCGGCGAGGCCTACCTGCCCATGGATGAGTGCCTGGCCCGGTGCGTGATTGATTTCAGCGGTCGTCCGCATCTGGTCTGGCGTGGCCTGAACGCGCACGGGCTGCGGAAAATTTCCCAGGCGGAGCGGACTCAGGACGGTGCGTGTGCTTTCCGGTTCGGGCTGGCGCGGGAATTCTTCCAGGGCTTCGCCAACGAGGCCCGGTGCAACCTGCACCTGGAGCTGCTTTACGGCGACGAGCCGCACCATATTGTCGAAGCTTTGTTCAAGGCTTTTGCCCGGGCGGTGGACGCGGCCTGTCAGCGGGACCCCCGGATTTCCGGCCAGATTCCCAGCACCAAGGGCCGGTTGTAAGCCGTCTGAATACCCCGCCACCTTACCCCGTCCATCCCTATGCCGAACGAGCGCTCCTACTCCACCGCCGAGGACAAGGCGTTGGTGGCTTGGGCGCAGCAGGGCGACATGCAGGCGTTCGAGGAACTGGTCGCCCGGCATCGGGACAAGATTTACGCCCGGGCGTTCAGCATGATGCGGAACGAGCAGGACGCCATTGATCTTTCGCAGGAAGCGTGGGTAAAGGCCTGGCAGCGGCTGGCGCAGTTCCAGGGCGAGTCGAGTTTCGCCACTTGGATGACGCGCATCACCATCAACCTCTGCCTCGACCTCCTGCGCAAACAGAAGCGCCTTCGGGCCGAGTCCATCGAAGAGATGAACGAGGAGTCCGGCGGCGTCGAACGGCAGATGCCGGTGGTCACGGTCAACCCCACCGAGGGCTTGGAGCGCACGGAATTGCGCAAACGCATTGATGCCGCGATGGAAAAGTTGTCCTACGAGCACCGGACCGTGCTGGTGCTCCATGAATTTGAAGAAATGGAATACAAGCAAATCGCCAAAGTCATGGGCTGCTCGATCGGCACCATCATGTCGCGCCTGTTTTACGCGCGGCGCCGGCTGGCGGCTCTGCTCCAGGATTTGCGGAAGGAGGACGCACCATGAACCGTGACATGCAGTTCAAAATCCAGGCCCTGGCCGACGGCGAACTATCCGCGGCCGAGGCCCGGGACGTCTCGGCCTTGCTGGCCCGCGATCCGGCCGCCGCCGCCCTGCACGCGGAACTTCGGCAGTTGCGCGAGGCAATGACCGGGTTGGAGGAACCGAGGTCGTTGCCCGAGTCGCGCGAGTTCTTCTGGAGCAAAGTCCGGCGGGACATCGAACGGTCCGAACCGGCTCCCGTGGCCGTCACCGAGCCGTGGTGGGTTGTGTGGCGCATGTGGTTCCGGCCGGCGGGCGTGCTGGCGGGAGTCGCACTGGTGGCGTTGCTGTTCCTGCTGCCGATCGGTCGCGGGAGCGGCCCCAATGCCATGGTCGCTGCCTTTGCCGATGGCGGGGCCATCACGTTCCGCGACGAAAGCACTGGAACCACCTTCGTCTGGTTCACCTATCCGGCTGAAAATGGAGTTGCCGAAGCGGCGGCCCCCACTACGCTGACCACGCCATGAGCCTTTGTTTTCGCGTTGTTCCGGTTTTCTGCGCGCTCGTGCTGGGAGGGCTGCTGGCCCCCGTGGGAGTGCGGGCTGAGGCGCAGGGGCAGGGGATCAAGTTGGAGGCAGTCCTCGTTTGGGGCACCAACGACGCCGAATCGCCCGACCCCAAACACAAACCCGTTACCGAGGAAGTGGCGAAAAAGCTGGCCTGCCTGCCCTTCAAATACACCAACTACTTCGAGGTGAACCGGAAATCCCTCACCCTCACCGAAACCGGCCCCGCCCGCACCCGGCTCAGCAAGGACTGCGAAGTCAGCGTGCGCCAGGTGGGCCGGGGACAGGTGGAAGTAACGCTCTTCGGACGCGGTCAGCCCGTCGGCACCATCACGCAGAAACTCAAAAAAGGTGAGGCCTTGGTTACGGGCGGCAACGCGGCCAATTTCACGGCCTGGTTTGTCGTTTTGAAGCAGGTCGAGTAGGTCGGGCACCTGCGGCCCCTGCGGGTTTGCCGATTCCAGTTACTTCCCCGAGGGTGACGGCGGATTAGCCACCACCACGCGGACTCCCCGTTCGCGCAGTTGGTTGAGGAACTCTTCCGGAGCCAGATGGTCCGTCACCACGGTTCCAATCGCGCCCAGTTCGCAAAGGGGCATGATGGATTTGCGGCCCAGCTTCGTGTGGTCCACACACAGAATGACCTGCTGAACGGCCCGGATCATGGCGCGTTGGATGTCAATCAGCAGCGCGTGGGAGTTGGTCACCCCTTCCAAGCTCAAGCCGCCCGCGCCCATGATGGCCACGTCGGCATGGACCTTCGCGAACGTCTCGACGGCCAGCGGCCCCACCAACACCCCCAAACGCGGATAGATGATCCCGCCGCTGACGACCACCTCGATCCGGCTGGCGGAAGCGAACAGGTTCGCCACCGGCAGCGAGTTCGTGACCACCATTTGCACCCGGTCCAACAGATGCCGCGCCACATGATAGGCCGTGGTGCCCGCGTCCACGATGACGCTTTGATTCGGCTCAATCAGACCGGCGGCGGCGCGTCCGATGGCCTCCTTTTCCTCCAACTGGTGCGTATCCCGCGCCGAAAACGCAAATTCGTCCGTCGGTGGGCTGACAATGCGCGCGCCGCCATGCGTGCGCTTGACCGTTCCGGTGGACTCCAAGGCTGTCAAATCCCGCCGCACCGTGGAAACGGAGACCCCGACGTGGGCCGCCAGTTCCTCCAAAGAGGCGAATTCGGCCTTTTGCAGGTATTCCTCAAGCCGTTTTTGACGTTCGTCCGCCGACATTGGCAACACGGTGGAAGATTTTGGAAGATTTTGCAAATTATTTGTTGACCCAAAGTGTGATTTGTTTCAAAGTCCGGTCATTCGTATGGCATTGGCACCGGCACAACTTCCGCATCGGGCGGTCATCGAGCACATGGTCCGCCAGTCCGTGTATGCGCGCTTGGGAAAACCATTGCCGCGCATCGCCCAAGCGCCCAGCCCGCTCGTGGTCAACGTGAGCGCGCGGCACTGCCATTTGACCCCTGAAGCGGTGGAAATCCTGTTCGGCAAAGGGCACAAACTCTCGGTTCACAAGTGGCTCTACATGGATGGCCAGTTCGCCGCCAAGGAGACGGTAACCCTCATCGGCCCGCGCAGTCGGGTGATTTCCAACCTCCGCATCCTTGGCCCGTGCCGGAATCTCAACCAGGTGGAACTCGCCTACACCGACGCCATCGCGCTGGGTTTTGACATTCCGCTCCGCATGTCCGGTGACATCCAGGGCACGCCCGGGTGCATGTTGATGGGGCCGGCGGGCTTCTTTGAGATGGAACAAGGCGTGATTCGCGCCATGCGCCATGTTCACATGCATCCCAAGGACGCGGAGTTCTATGGCGTCAAACAGGGCGACCACATGAAGCTCAAGATTGGCGGGCCGTGCGCGTTGACGCTCGACAAAATGGTCTGCCGCGTGGACCCGGGCTTCAAACTGGAAGTCCACATTGACACTGACGAGGGCAACGCCTGCAACCTCCAGCCTGAGACGCCCTGCGAACTGGTGAAGTGAACCACGAATGAACACGAATCAACACGAATGAACGACGCAAAGCTCATTCTCAAAGAAGAGGTCTTCCAGATTGTGGGAGCTGCCATTGAAGTGCTCAACGGCATCGGCCACGGTCTGATTGAAAAGCCTTATGAGAATGCGCTCGTCGTGGAATTCCAGTTACGTGGCATCCCCTTTCACCAACAGGCGCGTTTCCCCGTCAATTACAAGGGCGTGCAGGTGGGCGAGTTCATTCCCGACTTGATTGCCTACGATGCCGTCGTTGTGGACGCGAAGGTGATCGAGCGCATCACCGACCACGAACGCGGCCAGATGTTGAATTACCTCCGCATCACGCAAAAGCGCGTCGGAGTGCTGTTGAATTTCAAGAACCCGAAACTCGAGTGGGAAAGGATCGTTTTGTGATTCGTGTTCATTCGTGTCCATTCGTGGTTCAGTCCAATTAACCATCAACCAATACAAATTATGAGCGAAGCCATCGGCATGATCGAAACCAAGGGCTTTACCGGCAGCGTCGAGGCCACCGACGCCATGGCCAAAGCCGCCAACATCACCATCAGCAAAACCATCCCCATCGGAGGCGGCCTCATCACCGTCATCTGCCGGGGCGACGTCGCGAGCGTCAAAGCCGCTGTGGACGCCGGCGCGAAAGCCGCCAGCAAGGTCGGCGAACTCGTCGCCAGCCACGTCATCGCCCGTCCGCATGAGGACTTGGCGAAAGGTTTCCTCGGCGACAATGCCGTGAAGAAGTAGCACCCTCCACCACCAACAAAAACCATCCACATTTTATGGCTCAACAAGCAATTGGAATGATCGAATGCAAGGGTCTCTGCGCCCTGTTCGAAGCCACCGACGCCGCGCTCAAGGCCGCCAACGTCACCTTCACCGGCTGGGAAAAGATCGGCAGCGGTTACTGCACCGTGTTTTTCCGCGGCGACGTTGCCAGCGTGAAGGCCGCGACGGATGCCGGGGCCGCCGCCGCCGCGACGGTTGGTTCCGTCGTCGCGGTGCAGGTCATCCCGCGTCCGCATGACGATCTCGTCGGGCTCGGCAAGTGGCTCCAATGAACGCGGAGCACGGAGTGCGGGACGCGGAATGATTCGCGTGCCGCATAGGTGTTCCGCGTTCCCCGTTCCGGGTTCCGCGTTATGAAAATCCTTGTCGCCAATCTCGGTTCCACGTCGCTCAAGTGGCGGCTGTTCGAGTTCGCGAACGGTGCCGAGCGCCTGCTCCACAAGGGCGGGTTTGAGCGCGTGACCGATTATCCCCGGGCGATTGAGGATTGTCTGGCGCAGTTGAAGCAGGCGGGGGCCATCGGCAACGAGCGCGAACTGGCCGCCGTCGGCTTCAAGACCGTGCTGGCGAAAGGCCTAACCGGATGTGTGCGGCTGGATGACCGGGCGTTGCAGGCCATGACGGATGCCATCGGCCTGGCCCCCGCGCACAACCCGCCCTACATCGCCGGCATCCGCCTCTTTGCGCAACGGATGCCGGATGTGCCCCGCGTTGGGCTGTTTGAAACGGCGTTTTACCAGTTCGCCCCCGAGGCCAACCTGCGTTATGCGGTGCCGCAGGCTTGGCACGACATCGGCATCCGCCGCTACGGTTTCCACGGGGCGAGCCACAAGTTCATTGCCGAACGTTCGGCGGAACTGCTTGGACGCCATGACATCGCGGAACGCGCTCGCCGACTGTATCTCGACGGCGTGAAATCTCCCGTGAACGGCGCGAACCTCCGGGTGATCTCCTGCCACCTCGGCGGCAGCTCCAGCGTGACCGGCATCCTGAATGGCGCGGGCATCGGCACCAGCATGGGGCTCAGCCCGCAATCTGGCCTGCCGCAAAACAACCGCGTAGGCGATCTGGACGCCGAGGCACTGCCTTACGCCGTCAAAACCCTTGGCATCACCATTGAGGAGGCGCAGCGCCAGCTCTCGCAGGAGGCCGGCCTGAAGGGTTTGAGCGGTGTGTCCAACGACATCCGCGACATCAGCGAGGCGGCGGCAGGCGGAAATCCCAACGCACAACTTGCCTTGGATGTTTTCGTGGCCAGCGCGCGGCACTGGATTGGCGGCTTTTTCCTCCAGTTGAACGGCGCCGATGCCCTCGTCTTCACCGCCGGCATTGGCGAGAACCGTGCCGACCTGCGCGCGGCGATCTGCGCCAACCTGGACAATCTCGGCATCATTCTCGACCCCGCGAAAAATGCCGCCGCCCGGGCCACGGAGGCGGTCATCAGCGCTGACCATTCCAAAGTCAAGGTGCTCGTGATTCCGACGAACGAAGAGCTCGTCGTCGCCCGCGAGACCAGGCGACTGCTTGAAGCGCGGAAGAATTAACCACGTATGAACACGAAGAGACACGAATGTGAAACCACTCACCCGGCCTTCGGCCACCCTCTCCTCATCGGATGGGGAGAGGGACGGGGTGAGGGGAATTCGTGTTCATTGGTGTCCATTCGTGGTTCCGTTTTCCCATCAACCATCAACTAGAAACCAGCAACAAATTTATGGCACAACAAGCAATCGGTATGATCGAAACCCGCGGCCTCGTCGCCCTCGTCGAGGGGACGGACGCGATGCTCAAGGCGGCGAACGTCCAGCTCGCCGGCCCCATGACCCAGGTGGGCAACGCCCTCGTTTCAGCGTGTGTCGTCGGCGATGTCGCCGCGGTCAAGGCCGCGGTGGATGCCGGTGCGCAGGCGGTCAAGGCCATCAAGGGCGAGATCGTCAGCGTCCACGTCATTGCGCGTCCGCACGAGGACGTCGAGGCGGTGCTCCCGAAAAAGAAATAACCGCGTGACGGCCGAACCGTGATGCGTGAGGAAGCCATTCCTCCTGGCATCACGCATTACGCATCACGCATCACGAACCATGTTCCTCGCCAAGGTCGAAGGCTCGGTGGTCGCCACCAAGAAGGAGGGCACAATGCTCGGGCGCAAGCTTCTGCTCGTGCGGCCCCAGTTGGTGGACGAAAAGGACCCGACAAAGTTCAAGAGCGGTCAGAACACCATCGTGGCCGTGGACACCGTGGGCGCGGGGCTGGGCGAACTGGTGATGTTCTGCCAGGGCAGTTCGGCCCGTCTGGCCGCCGGCCTGAAGGACTGCCCCGTGGACGCCGTCATCATTGGCATCGTGGACACCGTGGACGTGCTGGGAAAGGTCATCTATTCCGCCCGGAGCTGAATACAAATGCTCGCGAATCACACGAATGCAGCCGCCGGAAAGCGCCCGAAGACTGGCGCACTCCAGGACGCTTCGCGAAATTCGTGGGTTGCGGGTGAGCGCGCCAGCGTCTTGGACTGCGGTGGCCCTCCACCGCTTTCCGCAGAATGTCCGGTTTCGTGCCTCTTCGTTTTGATTCGCCGTTGAAAGTATCATGAGCCAGATCAACGAAACCCTGATCCGCGACGTAGTCGCCGACGTAATGAGCCGGCTGGGAGGCCCGGCCCCTGCGCCGGCTCCGAAGCCCGCCGCGCCCGCCACCAACGCCACTTGCGGCTGTCCTTTGCCGCCCGCCATCACGCCCGCGCCGTCGAGTGGCGGACGCAAGTTCGGCGTGTTCCAGGATGCGAACGAGGCCTGTGCCGCCGCGCACGAGGCGTTCCTTCAGTTGCGGGAGAAGGGCATTGAGGCACGCGCCAAAATCGTGGACCTCGTCAAGAAGATGGCGGACGCCTACGCCGACGAATGGGGGCGCATTGAATATCAAGAGACGAAGATTGGCCGTCTCGACCACAAAATCGCCAAGCTCAAGATCATCAAGCTCGTTCCCGGCGTCGAATGGCTCCGTCCCGATGGCCGCAGTGGCGACCACGGCATCACGATGGAGGAATACACCCCGTTCGGTGTCGTGGGTGCCGTCACGCCGAGCACGCACTCCGTCCCCACCATGAGCGGCAACATCGTGAACATTGTCGCGGCGGGGAACGCGGTCGTCTTCAACGCGCATCCCAGCGCGGCGAAGTGCGCTGCCATTGCGATTCGCGCCTACAACGAAGCCATCTTCCGCGAGACCGGCATCGAAAACATCGCGTGCATGGTCGAGAAGCCGACGCTCGATTCCTTCAACGCCATCTGCAAGCACGAAGCCGTGCGCCTGCTGCTCATCACCGGCGGCCCCGCCGTGGTGAAGGCCGCAATGCTCACCGGCAAGCGCGCCATTTGCGCGGGGCCTGGCAATCCGCCGGTGCTCGTGGATGACACCTGCGACCTGAAGCGGGCCGCCAAGGCGATCATCGCGGGCGCGAGCTTCGACAACAACCTGCTCTGCATCGGCGAGAAGCAGGTGTTCGTGCTCGATCACATCGCCGACAAGCTGATGGCCGAAATGGCGGCGGCGGGCGCGCTCAAGTTGAACGGTGCCCAGATCGAGCGGCTGACGAAGTCGGCGTTCACCTTCGAGGAAGCGAAAGCGGGTGGCTGCGCCCGCGCCCACGTTCACAAGGATTTTGTCGGCAAGGACCCGGCCGTGTTGGCCCAGGCGGCGGGTGTCAATTTGCCGGCGGGCACCGAGTTGCTCTTTGGTGAGACCGACCTGATGCACCCGTTTGTCCAGGAGGAGCAGATGATGCCATTCCTGCCGATCGTGCGTGTGAAGGACGTTGCCCAGGGCATTCAGTGGGCGAAGCAATCCGAGCACGAGTATCGCCACACCTCGATCATCCACTCCCACAACGTCGAACACATGACGGCGATGGCGCGGGCGATGGACACGACGATTTTTGTGAAGAACGGGCCGTGCATGGCCGGCCTGGGCCTCGGCGGTGAAGGTTACCTGAGCTATTCCATCGCCACGCCGACGGGTGAGGGCGTCACGAATCCGAAGACCTTCACGCGCGTCCGCCGCTGTGTGATGGTGGACAATCTGCGAATTTATTAAATGCGAATGGACACGAACGAACTCCAATTCGAAACCTCACACCCGGCTTTCAGCCACCCTCTCCCCATCCGATGGGGAGAGGGACGGGGTGAGGGGCATTCGGGTTCACCCGTGTCCATCCGAGGTTGAATTGGTTTATGCTTTTAGCCCGCGTCGAAGGCAACGTGGTCGCCACCCGGAAGCATCCCAGTCTGGAAGGCTTCCGGCTGGTGATCTGCCAGCCCATCGGGAACGCGGGCGAGCCGGAGGGGGCGCCGCAGGTGGCACTCGATTGCCACGGCGCGGGGATGCACCAGCGCGTGGTGATTTCCTCAGATGGCCTCGCCGCGCGCAAGGTCGTGGGGGACGACAAAAGCCCCGCGCGCTGGCTGGTCATCGGCGTGGTGGATGAGAAAGAACCGGGGGTGCCGGTATGAAACTCGGCGCGGTCATCGGTCGTGTGACCTTCAGCAAGCTGGACCCCAGTCTGGCGGGCGGGCGCTTCCTGATCGTCAGTCCGTTCACCCGGGAGCATTATCAGCGGGGGAGCGAAACCCCGCCCGGCTTGAGCAAGGATCCGAGTCTGGTTGTTTACGATGCCATCGGTGGAGCGGTGGGCCAGACAGTCGGCTACATCGAAGGCCGCGAAGCCGCGCAACCGTTTGACGTCCCCACGCCGGTGGACGCCATCAACGCCGCCCTTGTGGACGAGATCTTTTACAACCCCTTTACGAAATGACGAAGGACTAAACCATAATGACTAAAGAACTCGCAATGACGAATGACCCGTGGATCACCGCCCACCTTGCTTCCGGGATTGGGGATTCGGTCTTCGTCATTCCCTCGTCATTACGGTTTCGGAATTCGTCATTCATTTCAAAGCCATGAGCAAAGTCATCACCGCCCGCGACATTGAGGAGCTGGTCCAGAAAGGCGGCTCGCTGAGTGCGCTGCCGTCGGACGCCATCATCACACCGTCGGCCCGCGACCTGATCCGCGACCTGGAGAACAAGGCAGCCTCCACGGGTTCGCCCGCGTCGGCCGGTCCGGCGGCGATGATGCCGCCGGGCAAGCCGCTCAACTCCAAATCCCCCCGGGCGGAACTCGAGGCCTTCTTCAACTCGCCCTACGCCCTGAGCCTGAAACAGCAGATCTGCGAGATGGGCAAACGCCTTTGGGCGCGGGAATACGTGGACGGCAATGGTGGCAACATGGCCATCCGCGTCGGCGAGGACATTGCCATCTGCACGCCGACACTCGTGAGCAAAGGCTCGCTCAAGCCCGAGGACATGTGCCTGGTGGATTTTGAGGGCAACCAGCTCCTCGGGACCAAGAAGCGCACCAGCGAAATCCTGATGCACCTGCAGATGATGAAAAAGCAGCCCAAGGCCGTCGCCACCTGCCATTGTCATCCGCCCTACGCCACCGCGTTTGCCATCGTGGGGGAGGCGCCGCCCACCTGCATGTTGCCGGAGTATGAGGTGTTTTGCTCCGTCGGCGTCGCGCCGTATCGCACGCCCGGCTCGCCCGAGATGGGCAAGCTGGTCGCCGAGTTGACCGACCAATACAACACCATTCTCATGGCCAACCACGGCGTCGTCACGTGGAGCCACAACAACATCGAGGAGGCCTACTGGCGGATGGAGATCATCGAGGCCTACTGCCGGACCATCATCGTCGCCGGCCAGCTTGGGAAGCCGATCAACACCTTCACGGGGCCGCAAATGAAGGAGATTCTGAACATCAAGAAGTCCCTCGGCTACGTGGACCCGCGCTACGGAATGAAGGAGTGCGAGTTGTGCGACACCGGTGAATGGCGGCCCGGTTCGACCTGCGCGGTGCCCGCGCACACCGACGCCTCCGGTCCGGCGCCCGATCCCGAGGCGGAAAAACTGGTGCAACTCATCACCGACCAGATTCTCGCCAAGGGCGGTTGAACCCGAAAAACTGGATTGCCTTGGGTGGCACGGGCTACCAGCCCGTCGGGGGAAGAGCCCAACAAGAAGAAACCCCCCCCCAAAACGCGGGAGAGAAAAACA
>JBKBTZ010000116.1:0-10980 GCA_046290825.1 Limisphaerales bacterium | reverse complement strand
GGCCAGCGTGGGCTGGGCGTCGGCCAGGTGCGGCGCGAGGAGGGCATCGAGTTCGGCGGCGGCCAGGTTGCCCACGACGGCGGCGAGGTTGTTGTTCACGTCGCCGGCCAGTTCCTGCACCAGCGCGCGGGCGAGCGTGCGGGCCACCGCCACGTCCACACCGCCGCTGCCGTCGGAGCGCAGGAGACCGTTCGGGCCGATGAAGAGGTCTATCGCGTTGATGGCCTGGTTAAGCGCGCTGGTGAGTTCGGCAATCTGGGAGCCAGGTCCGCCGCCGAGCTTCGACCACACCGTCGCCTCGATTTGCGGCGTCGCGCCGCTGAAGAAGTTGGTCAACTGGGGTGGGGTGCCGCCGACCCAGCCCGTGCCGGTCCACTGCGTGAGCAGGTGGGCGTGGATTTGGTTGGCCATTGTATCCAGGCTGCTGCCCAGGACGCGTTCGTAATGCTCGCGGAGGTGGTCCTTGAGCACGTCGCCCAGGCGGTCCAGGCCGGTGCTCAAGCCGCCCACGACCGCGCCCCCGATGGCGTTGCTGACCACGGCGGCCATGCCGGTGGCCTCGGTGAGTTCGTTGACGACGAAGTTGGCGAGGTTGAGCTGCGGCAGACCGACCTGCGCGCCGAAGCGGACCTCGGCGCGTTCGGCGCTGAGATAGGCCACGCGCCGCTCGGTGTTGACCACGACGAAGTCTTCCTTGATCGGCGTGAGCGAGCGGAAGGAGCGCGTCGGCGAATTCCATTTCACCGGGAAGTCGAACTCAATCGCGCCGCCGAGCCACTCCTGTTTGGCGCGGGTGAAATACTGGGCGTTGGTGCGGTAGTTGCTGAGGTTGGCGGCGGTCGTGCCGGAGAAACCGCGGTTGTCCGGGTCGTGATAGCCCGTGCCGAAGAAGCTCTTGCCGCTCCAGGTGCCGTTGGCGAGGAAGAGTTCCGCGCTGCCCCACGCGCCGGGGTTGTCGGGATTGACGGGCGGACGATGCGACGCGGTTTGCAGATGCGCGGGCAGCGGCTCAAAGAAGGCCACTTTCACCAGTCCGGGCAGGTTGAGGAAACCCTTGTCGAGCGGCGCGGCGGGCGGGCTGCCGGGGTGGACGTAGTTCGGGGCCGAACCCAGCGTGTTGAAGAACGCGCCGACGGTCGGGGTCACGGTGTAGGTCTCGAAACCGCTCGCGCCCGGCGCGGCGCGGCGCGGGCCGCGAATGCTCACCTGCGACGGCGTGATGAGGCGCGAGTCGAGGTTGGTCGGGCCGCCGTTGCGCGGAATGAAATTGCCGTGCGGGAACACGCCGAGCTTGCCCTGGAACGAATCGCTGACGTGCGCCATGTAGGCGTCCACTCCGAGCGCGAGGAAACCGTTGCCGGGGTTGCACAACTGCGCCGGGTCGCGGGTGAATTCGATGGTCGAGACATCCAGCGGCGCCTCCCAGTATCTGGCCAGAATGGCCTGCGGGCCGTTCTGCACGTCGGCCTTGTCCAGCGCGCCGTTGCAGAGGAAGAGCAGCTTCTCAAAATTCAGCGTGGCGTCGGTGGGATACGGCAGGAACAAGCTGCCTTCCGTGCGCGAGTCCACGTTTTCGTTGAGCAGGAAGGCGAGACCGAAATTGAGGAACGTGAACTGGTAGCCGTTGATCACCACCAGCGCGGGCGCGGTCTGCACCTTGTCGTGAATGCCCGAGACGCCGCCGCGCCGGACGTAATACTTCGAGCGACCCTTCAGGTCGTAAGGCCCGTAAACGCCGCCGCCGAGCGTGCTTTCGCCCTCGAGGCCGGAAGGCGCGATCGAATTCGAGGGGCCGGCGCGGAAGTTCATCCCAGCGTAGTCCGCGAAGCCCTGGTAGTAACCCGGCTGGCGCGGACGCTCGGTCACCACACCGGTGTCCGGATTCGCGCCGGAAAGGAGAATGACGGCGGGCCGACGATTCACCGCCGGCGTCGCCGGCAGCAGGCTGTAATTCCCCGGCAGGAAGTGTCCCGGAATGTGAACGCTGCCCCGGGAGAACGGGTCCGTCCGGTGCGCATGGCGGCTCAGGGACGGAATCCAGCCCCAGCGCAGCGGGAAGGGCGTGGCCAGGTCGCCTCCGCCCGTCAGGCCGCCGTCGGTGGTGAAGCGCAGTTGGCGATCGTCCGGGAACAGGAAGGCGTTGGTGCCCGGGGTGGTGCCGCAGGCGGGCGACTGGCAGTCGGCCAGCATCGGGACCGCCACGGCCGATTGGATCGGGCTGACGTTCAAAAAGCTGTCCGCCGGGATGACGCGGTCATTCACCACGCGCAGGAAGCCGTTGCTCAACACCAGAACGGCGCGTTCGGGGAAGTGCGCGACGAGGGCCAGTCCGTTGGTCGGGCCGAGGGTGAATTCGCCCGTCAGTTCCGCGCCACCATCCGACGCGGCGCGCGCCTCCAGCATCGCGCCCACTCCGGCAACCGCGCGCCAGTAGCCGTCATTCGAGGGCTTGGTTTTCAATGCCAGGGGCACGGGGGCGGCCTGGAGGGCATTGTAGTGCGGCGTGCGGACGTGCTGAACCTGATCCGGCGCGCCGGTCGGCATGTCGAATCGTCCTTCGGCCCGCCGCCAGGTGATTTGCGAGACGCGAACGGTGACGGGCTTGGTTTCCTCGGCCACCCAGATGGCGCCGGAGGGGTTGTTGATAAACGTGAGGTCGGCGGTGGGCTGTAACTGCGCATCAAGCACATGCGGTCCGTCCACCGTAAAGGAGCCGTTCTGCTGGCGGCTGGTGCTGGCTTCCGCCCAACCGAGACCGGCGGGGAGAATGACTTCGATGCCGCCCGCCTTCGCCCCGGCGCTGTCCAAGGACAGGTTGGACCGTTGATAGTTCACCCCGTTGAGGGAGACGAACGGCGTGCTGGACGGGGAAACGGGCAGGCTGGACGGCGCGCGGCAGTAAGCGTTGCCATTGGTGAGCAGGCCGATGTTGATGAGGCCCGGCCCGGCGGAGTAACCCGAATGTGCGTCGAGCGTCGCGCCGCCGAGGGCCAGCCCAAGCGTGGTGTGGAGTTCGTTGCCCACCTGCGCAACGCCGGTCGTAGGCGTATTGGTGACCGCGCGGATGGTGGTGGGCACGTTGCCGAAATCGAGGCGGCCGTTGAAGTGCAGGTGGCGCAGGCTCAGATGCGTGGCTTGATTGCCGGTGAGGATGACCGGCACGAACGGATCGAATTGCTCGATGTGGGAAATCGTCACCCGGGCGCGATAGACGAAATTGACCGAATCCATCTGCACGCCAGGCGCGGGTCGGAAGGCCAGCGTGCGGGTCAGGGTGTTCGTGGCCGGACGCTGTAACTGGCCGCCGCCCGCCGGCAGGTAGGAGGCGAGCGTCGGCGCGGGATCCAGGACGAAGAGATTCGTGGCCAATGCCACGGGCGTCTGCGTGTCGCGTTCCACCAACTCCACCAGCATCCGCACGAGAATCGGGTCGCTGGTCGCGGCCACGGTCGGGTTGTCGTAGCGGTGCAACGTGAAATTCACGTCGGCCAGGAAGGTGTTGTTGGTCGGGTCGGTGTCCACCAGCCAGCGGCGGACGGGCGTCACCGAGTTCAGGGCCGCCACTACATTCACGGGCACGTCCGTTCCCCACGGGCCGCGGAAGTGAATGAACGTGCGGTCCACGGACTGGTTGGTGCCGATGAGGCTGCCGTTGCTCGTCTGAAAGACTTCGCCCTCGACGCGATAGCTCGCGAAGGGATCGAGCCGGGTGGTGGGCACCAGGTTGGTGTTGAAGTTCAGCGTGTTCGTGCCGGGCGCCAGGAAGAAGGCGGACTGGGGCGCGGTGACGATGGTATTGGTGCCGCCCTGCAGGGGGTGAAACTGGCCGGTCGTCAGATTGCGCAAACGAAAACGCACCGCCATCGTCGCGCTGCTTTCCGGACTGCTTCCGGTTTTTACCACCGTCACGGGCAGCCGCACGGGCAGGAGGTGCCGGAAGTAGTTCGTGTTGCCGCGCGTCGCGTCCGAGTCAATCACGTAACCCGGCGCGACGTAGTTGGTGACGATGGGCACCCCCACCGAATAGCTGACGGCCGCGCGGGCGGACCAACCGGCGGCTCCCAGCAGGCCGCACAAAAACAACCGGACAAAATTGGAAATCGGCATGGGCAATCTCATGGTTGTTCTCCCCAGGCCGACAACAAGCGGCGAAAGATTCGCGTGGTTGAAGACCGGCGCCGCCCCCGGTGCGGCGTTCAAGGAATGATGATGCGGCAGATAAGCACACATTTCTCCCGGGTCAAACGCTTAATTTCGGCCCGGCCAAGAATCAGGCGCATCTCGGTGGATTGCTGGAATGCGGGACGGCGGCCGGGAGACCGCCGGAAATGTCTCCCGCCATCGCGGGAATCAACCCGCGGCCACGGGGCAGACGGACGACATCACCCACCGCGGGGTTCCGCCCCTTGGGGCCGCCCCCTCCGATTGGGAGCGGTCGGGAAAAAAATCGGACAAGGCCGCGGAAGGGGATCTCCGCGCTTTTTCGCCGGGCGGGCAGGATGGGCGGCCCAATTCAGGCTGCCCGCGCGCTACTCCACCGTGATGGGCCGCGTGGCGCGGTGCGTCCGCCCGAAGGCATCCGTCGTCTCGACGCACAACAGGTGGTTGCCGGGCGGCAGGGGATTCGCCAGCGCGCCCTTCCAGAGGTGGGGCGACTTGATTGGCGCCGAGAGCCTTCGCCACGGCGCCTCGGGCTTGGCGGGTTCGCGGTCATACGCCGCCTGATACATCGGGTCCACCTCGCGCACCTGGGCGAGCGTCAGCCAGTCGCCGCGGTGATTCACGCGCAGCCGGACGCGGGATTTTTCCGAGCCGTTGAACACGTTCACATAAACCGCCAGGCCGGCAGTTTGCGCGGCGGGCACGCGGTCCGGCGCGGTGATGGTCATTTGATGCTCCGCCGGGCGGCGCGCGGCGCGGAAATCCACGGTCACGCCCCGGTCCTTGAAGGTGAGGATGGACCAGCCGTTGGGCGCGCCGTCCCTCATCGTGGTGTGCGGGATGCCGAACTCGTCCGGCTGCCCCGTCCACCAACTGCCGCACGCGGTGACGTTGACGACGTGATGATGCGGCTCGACGCCGCGCCAGCCGTCCGCCGCGCGGAGGTAACGGTGCTCGTGGTAATGCGTGTGGCCCGAGATGCTGAAGACGTAGGGCCGCTGCTCGATCAGGCGATAGACCGCCTCCGCGTTCTTCATGTCGTTCAGCGGCACGTGCATCATCAGCACGACGAGCTGCTTCGCCGGCACGCGGGCGAGGTCGTTGCTCAACCAGGTCAACTGCCGCTCGTGGATGGCGGGCCGCCAGGTCACGTGCGCGGGGCTGCGCTCGGGCGGCGGCACCCAGTGGATGTTGTTCAACGCAATGAAATGCACCGGGCCGTAGTCGAACGAGAACCAGCTCGGTCCGTAGATGCGGTTGTAGGTGTCGTCATGCTCGTCCGCCGCCGGGGCGTCGGTGTTCACGTCGTGATTGCCGATGACGTTCCACCACGGCAGGCCGATGAGGGCGACGGCAGCGTTGTGCGCGGGCATCACGTCGAGGTTGTCGAACACGATGTCGCCGAGGGTGACGCCGAACTTTGCGCGCGTGCGGCCCGCGACCTCGGCCACGATGTCCTGCTTGAAATAATCCACCTCGCGCAGGTCGCGCGGCTGGGTGTCGCCGAAGAAGATCGCCTCGAAGGCGTCCGGCTCGCGCTGACGGCGCAGGGGGAAATCAATGCTCTCCGGCAATGGCCCGCTGGGCGCGAGGCCGGCGTAACGCAGCTTTGGGGAACCGTCCGGTTTGTGCGTGTAAGAGAAACGCGGCAGTTGGTGCGCATCCACCGGCGGCATGAAGCCGCGCGGTTTCACCACGAAGAACGTCGTCTCGCCGCCCTCGAGCAGCGGCAGCTCCCAGCGGCCCGCGCGGTCGGTCACGGCGACGTCGCGCTGGTTGGAGACGCGCACGTTGGCGAGGCCGCGTTCGCCCGGGTCACGGCGGCCATTGCCGTTGCGGTCCTCGAAGACCACGCCGCGGGCGGATTGCTTTTCCGCCGCGTGGGCGGCGGGGTGAAGGAGGAAACCGCCGACTGTCACGGCCAGCGTAGTGAGGAACAAGGTGCGCTTCATGTCACGGAGCCTACGGGAACCATCGGGCGGGGCCAAATGACATTTCCATGGCGATGCCTTGGCTCACTGAAAACGTGAAACTCACAGAATCGGTTTTCCCGCTCTCCTGCTCCGGTGAATCGCAGGGGGCGCGCGGAGAATCTCTCCTCATTTCGTGGTCAGCGGAGGGGGCCTTTCACAGCGGTGTTCCAGCTCGTGAACCGCGTCCGTTTCCGTCGGGCGTTTTCGGGAAATTCGGGCGGCTAGGTGGGTTGGGACATCCGCGTCCGGTGCGGGGCACGGTCACTCCACGCTTTGCACGCGGGCGGAGCGGCAGCATAGTGGCCGTATGAACAAGGACGAAGTCGCCGAGATTTTGATCAACATCGGCACGTTGCTCGAGTTGAAGGGGGAAAATCCGTTCAAGACGCGCGCCTATCACAACGCCGCCCGCGCCATCGAGTCGGTGAGCGAGCCGCTCGACAAGCTCATCGCGGAGGACCGGCTCGGGGAAATCAAGGGCATCGGCGAGGCGTTGCAGGAAAAGATCACGACGCTGGTCACGACCGGGCGGCTGCCCTACTACGAGGAGCTCCGTGCTTCGGTGCCAAAGGGCCTGGTGGACATGCTGGAAATTCCCGGCCTCGGCCCGAAGAAGCTGCGCGCGTTGAACCAGGAACTCGGCATCGAGAACGTCGAGCAGCTCGAACAGGCCTGCAAGGAGGGCAAGGTCGCGCAACTGGCCGGTTTCGGCGAGAAGACGCAGCAGAATCTGCTCGAGGGCATCCATCGCCGCCGGGCCTACGCCTCGCGTCACCTGCTGGCGGACGCGCTGCTCGTCGCCGGGCCGTTGCTCGAGCAGTTGCGCCAGCATCCAGCGGTGATCCGGTGCGACATGGCGGGCAGTCTGCGCCGACACAAGGAGGTCATCGGCGACATTGACCTGCTGGCGTCGTCAAAGCAGCCGGCGGAGGTCATCGAGTATTTCGCCGGCTTGCCGGGCATTCTGAACGTCATCGCCAAGGGCGACACCAAGACGAGCGTGCTGCTCGAAGGGGGCATCCAGGCCGACCTGCGCGTGGTGAGCGACGCGGAGTTTCCGTTCGCGCTGGCCTACTTCACCGGCAGCAAGGAACACAACATTGTCATGCGGCAGCGCGCCATCGCCCGCGGCTTGCGCCTCAACGAATACGGCCTGTTCCGCTCCACGGAGGAGACGCGCGATCCGAAGCTGCTCGTGCCGTGCAAAACGGAGGAGGACATTTTCGCCGAACTGGGGCTGGAATATGTCCCCCCGGAATTGCGCGAGGCGATGGGCGAGTTCGAGGCGGCGGAGAGGAATGCGCTTCCGAAGCTCCTGGAATGGTCTGATCTCAAAGGCTCGTTGCACAACCACTCAACCTGGAGCGACGGCCACCAGACGCTGGAGGAGATTGCGCGGAGCATGATCAGCCTGGGATGTGCGTATTGGGCCGTCACCGATCACTCGAAGGCGGCCTTCCAGGCCAACGGCCTCGACGAGGCGCGCGTGCGGCAGCAGATCCGGGCGGTGCGCGAGTTGAACCAGAAACTGGCCGACGAAGGCGAGGACTTCCGCCTGCTCACCGGCACCGAGGTGGACATTCTCAAGGACGGCCGGCTGGACTTTCCGGACGACCTGCTGGCGGAACTGGACGTGGTGGTGGCGAGCATTCATCAGAGTTTCACGTTGAGCGAGGCGGAGATGACGGCGCGGCTGGTGGGCGCGGCAAAAAATCCCTTCGTTCACATGCTCGGCCACCTGACGGGCCGGCTGTTGCTGGAGCGCGAGCCTTACAAGGTGAACCAGCATGCCGTGATTGACGCCTGCGCCGAGACGGGAACCTGGATTGAACTCAACGCCAGCCCGATGCGCTTCGACATGGACTGGCGCTACTGGCCGCACGCGAAGGCGAAGGGCGTGAAGTGCGTCATCAACTGCGACGCGCACCGGTTCGAACACGCGGGCTTCCTGCGGCTGGGCGCGGGCATGGCGCGCAAGGGCTGGCTGACCCGGGCCGACGTGATCAACACGCTGCCGCTGGACAAGCTGCGGAAGGAACTGGGGAAGAAACGGGCGCGGCTGGGCCGATGATCCCATTCGGGGCCTCAAGGCTTTGGAAAAAGTTTGCGATCATGGACGGCCCGCAAATCGGGGAGGCGCGCCCGCAAGGCCCAACTGCGGCGTAACCGCTCGCGCGGCGTAAGCCGACCCCACACCTCCGCCTTGTAGGGCGAAAGGGCCGCCGCGGGGTTTAGCTCCGGCGTGGCCATCGCATCGGGCCTGGCAGGCTTTGGGGCGGACATATTCCGCCCCCCTCTGTGCCTCTTTTCCAACCGCGCGGCGAGTTTTTTCGCCTTTCTCAGGTGAACAGAATTTTCGTCGTCGTCGCGTTGTCATCCCAGCCGCGCGTCGGCTCGGCGGTGACGGAGCTGATGTCCTTGATGGAGAGCTGCCGTCCGCGCGTTTTCGGGCTTTTTACCTCGATTTCGCCGGGATCGCAGATCTGCTGGTTGATCTTCTGGTGTGGCGCGGGCTTGTAGCGGATGTAGAGCGTCTTCGGCGTGTCCGGTGCGAAGAACAGGATGCGCGATTTCTCGGGGATGCAGGAATAGACCTTGTTGAGGATCGCGCCGCCAAAGGTGAACCGTTTCAGGTAGCTCGCGTTCCGGTCCGTGTAGGCGCAGGTGAACACGCGGTCGCGCTCCGGCAGGCCGCAGTAGAACAGCTCGGGGCCGACAAACAGCTTCTCCGGCAGTTCCGTGACCTTGTAGGTGCCGTCCTTGAACACCAGGAGGATCTTGTCGAACTTGGTGCATTCGGTTTTGAACTCCTCGCCGTTGACCTTGTAGCCGACGTAGCCGCTTTCGCGATCGTAGCTCACCTTGAACGCCTTGAAGGCAACCGCCTTCACGTCCACCTCCTCGTGCCGGGCGGACTTGGTGGTGAGACGGGGATACTGCGGGCCGTATTTTTCCAACAGCGCCTCGAGATGGCGGATGGCGTATTGGGTCACATTTTTCAGGTTTTTTTCCGTCTCGGCCAGGTCCGCCTTCGTTTTCTCCATCTCCTCGCGGTGCTGGTTGATGTCAAACAGCGAGATGCGGCGGATGCGGACCTGCAACAGCCGCTCGACGTCGGGGTCGGTCAGGTCTCGGTGCATCTGCCGCTTGAACGGTTTGAAGCCCTCATACACCGCAGCGACCACGGCTTCATTGGTCTTGCACGACTCGATCTTCTTGTAGATGCGCTCCTCGATGAAGATGCGCTCCAACGTGCGGAAGTGCAGTTCGTCCGCGAGCTTCTTTTTCCGCAGTTCCAGCTCGCGGCGAAGGATCTCGACGAGCTGCTCCGTGTTCGCCTTGAGCACCTCGCTCACGGTCATCTCGACCGGGCGGTTGTCCTTGATGACGATGATGCGGCTGGCGATTGTGACCTCGCAATCGGTGAAGGCGTAGAGCGCGTCCATCAACTTTTCCGCGCTTATGCCGCTCGGCGCCTTGATCTCGATCTCAACGTCCTCGGACGTGAAATCGTTGATCGCCTTCACCTTCAACTTGCCCTTCTCGACGGCAGCCTCGATGGAGGCGATGAGGGATTCGGTGGTCGTGCCGGGGGGAATCTCCTTGATGACGACGGTGGACTCGTCTTTCACCTTGATCTTGGCGCGCACTTTCACGCTGCCGCGACCGTCCTGGTAATCCCGGGCGTCCATCAGGCCGCCGGTCGGGAAATCCGGCAGGCACTTGAATGGCTGTTTTTTCAGGATGGCAATCTGCGCTTCGAGCAGCTCGGGGAAATTGTGGGGCAGAATCTTTGATGACAGCCCGACCGCGATGCCCTCGGTGCCGAGCATCAACGTGAGCGGCAGCTTGGAGGGGAAGGCGACGGGCTCTTTGTTGCGCCCGTCGTAGCTGGGAACGAACTCGGTGATCTCATCATTGAACAGTTCCGTGCGCGCCAGTTCGGTGAGGCGGCACTCGATGTAGCGCGGCGCGGCGGCGGGGTCGCCGGTGTGGAGGTTGCCGAAGTTGCCCTGGCCTTCGATCAGGTAACGCTTGTTGGCCAGCACCACGAGGGCGTCGGCGATCGAGGCGTCGCCGTGCGGGTGAAACTTCATCGTGTCGCCAACGACGTTCGCCACCTTGGTGAAGCGGCCGTCATCCGTGCGGTGCAGCGCCCAGAGAATGCGGCGCTGCACCGGTTTCAGGCCGTCTGCCAGCGCGGGAATGGCGCGGTCGCGGATGACATACGAGGCGTATTCCAGGAAGCCGGTGTTGACGCGGCGATGCAGCGGCTGCTCGATTTTCGCCGGGTTGAACGGGCGATGCACGATGGCGGCCGTCTCCTCGGCCACGATGTGGTCGCCATTGCCGTTGGTGGATGGGGATTTCGGCCGGGGAGCGGCTCCGGCGGGAGTCGCGGCGGGAGTCGCGCCATTCATCGGCAATTCAGGCTGGGCAGGACTATTTTTCCGGGGTGTGCTCATCAGGCGGCGCGCATTACACAAAACCACCGGTGCGGAGGCAAGCGGCCGCACCGGCAAACGGAGTGTTCGGGGCGACGGGAAGCCGGGCGGCGCGCGCCAGCGCGCCTCAAACCGGTGCCCGTGCCGCGCTTCCGATGGTCGGCGGCAGGGGTGCCGAATCCAGTGAGCGATAAACCACGTTCCAGCCGAACAGCACCACCATCAGGCCGCAGCATGCCACCTTGCCGATCGTGCCGGCCACGAGACCCAGTGTGGCCCCCACGCCGGCCTTGGCGGCCGGCTTCCATTTGCGCCCGCCGGCCATCTCGAACAATGCCGCGCCCACGAATGGGCCAAGCAGGATTCCCGGGAGGCTGAAAAAAAGGCCGAACAATCCGCCC
>JBKBTZ010000115.1:0-10981 GCA_046290825.1 Limisphaerales bacterium | reverse complement strand
GAGGTAATGTCCAGGATGCCGCCGCGCGCGGGCAATCAAACTACGTGGACACCGTCGGCGACGTCTTCACCGGCGCGGGCGGCGGCATCCTGGACATTACCTCCGTCGAGGTCGGTAATTCCGCGTTTGACCTCATCTTCACCATCAACCTGGCCGGCAACCCGGTGGCGACCGACTGGGGCAAATACATGATCGCCTTCGACACCAAACCGGGCGGCGACCTCACCGGCAACGGCTGGGGCCGGCCCATTTCGATGTCCAGTGGCATGGATTACTGGGTGGGCACCTGGGTGGACGGGGGCAACGGCGGCGAGGTTCGGGAATATACCGGTTCGTGGCCCATCATCGGCGGACCGACGGTCAGCAAGACCACTACCAATGTCACGATCAGTTTCCCGTTCGCCCTGCTGGGCCTCAGTCCGGGGGACACCTTCGAGTTCGACGTGTTCACCAGCGGCGGTGGGGGCGGCGACGGGGCCATTGACTCGCTCGCCAACCCGGTCCAGTCGGTGGCCAACTGGGGTGATGCCTATGACGCCGTCCTGAAGCGCAGTTACACCATCGCCAATGTGCCCGCCCAGACCAACAAGGTGACCTTCACCGTCAACATGGAAGTGCCCATGTTGCTTTACGCCAACAATCCGTTGGACCCCTTGGGCTTCGATGCCACGAGCGATGTGTTGTATGTGCGCGGCTCGTTCAACGGTTTCACCAACTCGCTGGACTATCGCCTGTTCCAAGTGGGGACCACGACCCTCTTCACCAATACCGTGGACGTGGTGGCCACCAACGGGCAGACGGTATTCTACAAGTTCTTCGGCGACTCGTTCCCCGGTTATGAAATCCCCAGCGCGACCTGCGGCGGCAACCGTTCGCTCACCATCACCGCCGCCAACATGACCGCTCCGCTGGCGTATTGGAACGACAGCCGGGTCACCGACCCGACCAACATCATCACCTTCCAGGCGGACCTGGCAGTGCAAATTCTCACGGGCGCCTTTAATACCAACACGGACTCGGTGTATGTGCGGGGCAATTTCAACGGCTGGAGCGGCCCCGGGCTGCTGCTGACCAACGTGCCCAGCACCACGCTGTTCCAAGGCAGCCTCGTCGAGCCGTTCTTCCCGACCAACGGCTGCAAGCCGCTGTCCTACAAGTTCCTGATCAACGCCAATTACGAAAGCGGCAGCAACCGCGACACCAACGTCACCACCCTCAACCCGCTCCTCGCCGGGGCCTACGACCGGGTGACGCTTTGCGACGTGCTGGAGCAGACCAACTTTGTGACCTTTACTGTCAACATGACCAACGCAGTCGGCACCGACAGCACGGTCTATGACACCAACACGCCGGTTTACATCAACGGCAACTTCACGGGCTGGGATCTGAACGACGGTCCGGGCGACTGGGGCAGCACGCCGAAGGCGGAACTCCAGATGTCCCGCATCGGCGACACCTCGTTGCACACCATCACCCTGCCCATCCCGCCGGGCCACCCGCTCCGGCTGGTCTACAAGTTCTCGATGAACGGCTTCGACAACGAGGCGGGCTTCGCCGTGGACCATGTCCGCTACATTCGCACCACGCCCGGCCAGAACACCTACACCCTGCCGCTCGACACCTGGATCGGCACGAACACAGTCGCGTTCAACACCCGTGAGGAGGCCAAGTTCGGCAATCTCAAGGCCAGCCCCGCCGGTCCCGGCCAGGTCAGCGTCACGTGGAACGGCCTGAAGTGCGTCAGCCTTCAGACCTCGACCAACCTGACGGGCTTTGTAACCGACACCAACACGACCGGCCTGAGCGCGACCAACATCGCCACGGGCGGCGCGCCGCAGAAATTCTTCCGGCTCGTCTCCCCGCAGTAACCGCATCGCCGGCATTCTGTCACCACCGCCGGGAGGGCAGCCTCCCGGCGGTTTTTTTACTGGGAATGGGCGCGGATGCCCCCTCCGCAGCAACGGACATACGGTTTCGCACCGCTAAATCGGGCAGTGGCGAGGTCGCAAGCGGAACAAAGCCCGCAACGAACGAGACCATCCATGCGCCGCCGGCTCCCAATCACCTCCCAACTGGAAACAGCCCGCTCTTCGCAACGACAGTCACGTTTTGCTCGCCGCCGCTGGAGAGATTTGTTACCCGCTGCCCGCGCACAGCCGTGATGAATACAAACCCGATTTCGCCGAGCCGGCACGAAGCCGCCACCGCCCGCCCCATCCTTCTCGGCGGGCTGTGCATCCTGCTCGGCCTGGGCATTGGGGTATGGCTTGCCCGCAAGCCGGGCCTCCCTGCGCCGGCAGCACCAGCCCCCGCCACGGAAACCACGCCTGCCGCGGGACTTTCGCCCGCCACCCAACAGGCCCTCGCCGGACTGGCGGGTGTGGTTGAACTTCGCTTCCACACCTTCCTTCCCGAGTCGCGCGCAGCGGAGCCGTGGCGGGAATTCGCCGGGCGCGTGGAACGATTGCTCGCGGAATTCGAGCGGGCGGCGAACGGACGACTGCGCGTGATCCGCATCGCTCCGCCGGGTGAGGAAGCCGCGCGGGCAGCGGCCCTGGCGGATGGGGTCGAGGTTTTCGCCCTGGGCCGCGAAGCCACGGCTGTTTTCGGCCTGCGCGTCGCCGGCCCCGCCGACCAGGTGACGATGGCCCGTCTGGCTCCCGAATGGGAGGCGGCGCTGGAGTTCGATCTGGCGCGAGCCGTCGCGCGAGCCGGAGGAAGCAGGGCACCAGGGTCCCCCGAGCCTGCCATTCCAGAAACATTGGCGGAACTGCAAAGAGTGGTGCCAGACTGGCAAACGCTGCCGCCTGAGGAGGCCGAAGAGAAACTGCGCGCAGCAGCCTTGGCGGAATTCAAGACCGCCACCCAGACCCTGACCACGCAAATGGCCGAGGCCCAACAGCGGCTGGCCCAGGCCCAGGCAACGGGCAATGCGGATCAGGTTTCCGCCGCCCGGAACGCCCTGCAGCGGCTTCACGCAGAACAAACCGAACAACTCGCCGACATCGCCCGGCGCATGGAGGCGCAGTTGCAGGCCCTCCGCCAGTCCCGGCCCCCGCGGCCCTGAGCCAAACTCCTTACACGGCGAGAGACTGGCCAAGTCACTGTCGGCCCTGTCGGCAGGCCTTCAATCCGAGCCAACCCCGGTTGGCCTGCTTCACCGAATTATCGTTCGCCCCGATTCGGAATTGGAGTGGGCCGGCGTGGGCGGCGGTCGGGACCGCATGACCATATTTTGTCCCGGCTCACGTCATTTGTCTTCCTGCTGAGCGGCCAATTTCTGATTAGTTTTCGGCAATCGCGGACTAGCCCGGGGTGGCGGTTGACTGGTTTCCTTCTCATCACGGGATAGTCAGACATCGCACCACAAACCTCGCAGCCATTATGAACACCCAGGTCCGCTTCCATCGGCAGCATCTGCGTCCCCTCGCGGTCGCGTTGCTGATCGGCCTCAGTTTCACCGCTGCCGCCCAGCAGGGCCAGCTCACGACGCGGCCTTTAACGCCGCAGGAGATCAAGGACTACGGCCTGCCCGCAGCCACACAAACCTCCGGCGGGCTGTTCAACGTCGGCCTCGGCCAGCCGGCATATCTCGAGGCGCAGGTGCGCTCGACCATTCCCTCGAACAACATCCTGGGCGTGACGTGGGAACTGGTTTCCAAGCCGGTCGGCTCCACCGCTGAACTGCTGCCCAGTCCGCTGCCCGCGGCCATGCCCATCTACAGCCCCGGTGACGCCGGCTTCTATCGCGTCGCTGGTCGCTCGCTGCTCAAACCCGACGTCACCGGCCCCTACCTGGTGCGCGCCACCGTCAACACCAACGGCGGCAACCTCGTCCTCACACGCACCATTTACGGGGCCACCTACATGGGAGCGCAAATCTGCGCCCTCTGCCACAGCGGCGGCGCGCTGCCCGACATGATGACGCCCTGGCGCCTGACCGGTCACGCCACCACGTTCACAAACGCGATTGACGGCCACTACACCAGCCACTTCAACCAGAGCTGCATCAAGTGTCACACCGTCGGCTACGACACCACGCCCGGCGCGGTGAACGGCGGCTTCGACGACGCGGCGCTGGCCGCCGGCTGGACCTTCCCGACCAACCTCACCGTGGGGAACTATATGGCCATGCCCGCCGCGGTCCGCGCCAAGGCCAACGTGCAGTGCGAGAACTGCCACGGCCCCGGCAGCGAACACGCCTTCAACCTCGGCGACACCAACCGGATTGCCGTCAGCTTCAGCGCGGGCGACTGCGCGCAATGCCATGATTCCGAACCTTACCACCTCAAAGGCCAGGAATGGTTGAACTCGCAGCACGCCATTGCCACCCGCACGCCCACCGGCGAAACCCGCGCCAGTTGTGTCCGCTGCCATTCGGCGATGGGTTTCACCGACTTCGTGGATGGCGTGCCCGAGAGCCAGCGCCGCACCGCCTACGAGGCCATCACCTGCGCTGCCTGCCATGACCCGCACGGCCTGGCCAACAACGTTGCCCTCCTCCGTTCCGTGGCCCCGGTCACGCTGCTCGACGGCATCACCACCGTCACCAACGGCGGCAAGGGCCAGCTCTGCATGCAATGCCATATCGCCCGCCGCAACGCCGTCACTTACGTGGAAACCACGGCCGGCAGCAGCGGCTTCAGCCCGCATTACGGCCCGCAAACCGACATGTTGATGGGGGCCAACGCCATCACCTACGGCAAGCAGATTCCCAGTTCCGCGCACCGCGAGGTGGTCCGCGACACCTGCGTGGCCTGCCATCTCCAACCCGTCAGCGCCTCCAGTCCCGCCTTCGGCAACGTGGGCGGCCACACCTTCAAAGTCGGCTGGGACGGCGGCACGCCGAATGATCCGGCGGACGACGTCCACCTGACCGGTGCCTGCGTGCAGTGTCACGGCAACACCACCACCTTCAACCTCAAACGCCAGGACTACGACGGCAATGGCATCATTGAAGGCGTCCAGACCGAGGTGAAGGGTCTCATGGCCAAGCTGGCACGCCTGTTGCCCCCGATCGGCCAGCCCACCGTCACCATCACCGCGAGCTACACCAAACAACAACTGCGCGCGGCCTATAATTACAAGTTCGTGGAATACGACGGCAGCTATGGCGTCCACAACACCGCCTTCGCCGTCGGCCTGCTCAAGGCCTCCATCGCCGACCTCACCGGGGACAGCAACGAGGATGGCCTCCCGGACGCCTGGCAAATTCAATACTTCGGCTCCGCCACCGCGCCCAACGCCGCCCCGAACGCCACGCCCGCCGGCGACGGCGTCCCGAATTGGCTCAAGTATGCGCTCGGCCTGAACCCGACCGTGCCCGGCATCGTCCTGCCCGACGGCATCGTCTGGGCCAATGCCGGCGGCATCGAGGGCGGCAACGACGCCATCCGCATCTACACCGCCGCCGAAGTCGTGTTCAACACCGTCGTGGGCAAAAAGTATCAACTTCAGGCCATCTCGACCTTGGGCGGTGGCTGGACCAATGTTGGCGCACCGGTCAACGGCACTGGCGCGGCCTACAGCTTTGTGACTCCGACCCGCAGCAACACGCAACAGTTCTTCCGCGTGATTGAAGTGCCGTAAGTCACCCGCGATTCCCCACACCCCCTTCCCGCGCGCGGGAAGGGGGTTTTTGCTGACCTCGCAGATGGGACACAAAAAAAGTGCAAAGCCCGCCAAGATGCGTTTAGCCTCCGGCGTCGGCGGCGTTACTATTGCAACCGCGTGAAAGCTCAGGCGGGCGCGGGAAGTTCACGTGCCGGCCGGGCTACACGCGATGAACGCCAGAACCAATTCACCCACGGAGCCTCCGTCCGCCCCAACAGCGACGGAACCCGCCATGAACAGCCGCCACCGCTTTCTCGCCGCCGTCCGCTGCGAACCTCTGCCGCACCCGCCCGTGTGGCTCATGCGCCAGGCGGGCCGCGCCCTGCCGGAATACCGCGCCCTCAAGGAGAAGTTCACCTTCCTCGAACTGGTCCAAACCCCCGAACTCGCCGCCGAGGTCACCCTGCAACCCATCCGCCGGTTCGGCTTCGACGCCGCCATCCTGTTCAGCGATATCCTTGTAGTTTGCGAGGGATTGGGTCAGGGCTATCACTTCCGCGAAACCGGCGGCATCGGCATGGAATTCCCCATCCGCACCGCCGCCGACGTGGACAAGCTGGACGTCAACGCCGTCGTGGACCGCCTGCAATACGTGGCCGAGGCCTTGAAGCTCATTCGCGCCCAACTGGGCGGCCGCACCGCGCTGATCGGCTTCGCCGGCTCGCCGTGGACGCTTGCCAACTTCATGATTGAAGGCGGAAGCGCGGCCAAATTTACCCGCGCCAGGGCGATGTTCCACGAACAGCCCCAGCTTTACGGCCGGCTCTGTGAAAAACTCACCGACGCGTGCATCCGCTATCTGCAACTCCAGATTGATACCGGCGTGGACGCGCTCCAAATCTTCGACACCCTCGGCGGGGAACTGACCGCCGATGAATTCCCCGCCGCCTCGGGCCGCTGGCTGCACGACATCATCGCGGGTCTCAAAGGCAGCCCGCCGGTCATCGTTTTCTCGAAGGGCACGCACGGCAACTGGCCCGACCTCGTGGCCACCGGCGCGACCGGGTTGGGCGTGGATCATGGCGTGCGCCTGGCCGACGTTGCCGCGCAACTGCCCGCCACCGTTGCTGTGCAGGGCAATCTTGACCCCGCGCTGTTGGCCACCACCCCGGAAAAAGTCGCCGCCGAAACCCGCCGCATCCTTACCGAGATGAAGCGCCGCCCCGGCCACATCTTCAACCTCGGCCACGGCGTCACGCCCGAAGCCAAACTCGAGTGCATTCAGGCGCTGGTGGATGCCGTGCGGGAGTGACGAACACTCCCGCACATTCGAGTTTATTCGTGTCCATTCGTGGTTACAGTAGCCCCGCATGAGCACGCTGAACGTTGACCTCGCGCTGGTGGAAAAATACAACCAGCCCGGCCCGCGCTACACGTCCTACCCGCCCGCCACGAAGTTCACGGACATCACCTGGGACGCGCTGCGCGAACGCATCGAGGCCAACAACCGCACGGACCGCGGCCTGTCGCTCTACTTCCACATCCCGTTCTGCGAGACGCTCTGCTGGTTCTGCGGCTGCACCACCGTCATCACGCTCAACCATGACCACGGCATGGCCTACGTCGAAGCACTCGGCCGTGAAGTCGCCACGATGGCGCCGCTGATCAATAAAAAGCGCAAGGCGGTGCAGCTTCATTTCGGCGGTGGCTCGCCCACATTCCTCCGGCCCGAGGAAATCCGCCGGCTCGGCGAAATCATCCACCAGCATTTCGATTTCGCACCGGACATCGAGGCCAGCGTCGAGGTGGACCCGCGCCGCCTGACGCGCGACCACGTCGTGGCCCTGGCGGAAATCGGGTTCAACCGCGCCTCGATGGGCGTGCAGGATTTCAACCCGCAGGTCCAGGAGGCCGTGCATCGCATCCAGCCCGTCGAGATGACCCAGCAGGCCCTCGACTGGCTGCGCGAACTGGGTTTCCGCTCGGTCAATCTCGACCTGATCTACGGCCTGCCGCACCAGACGGTGGCCTCGTTCAACGAGACGCTCGACATCGTGCTGCGGATGCAGCCCGACCGGCTCGCGGTGTTCAGCTACGCGCACGTCCCGTGGATCAAGCCCGCGCAAAAGATTCTTCAGGCCAGGGTGCTGCCGCCCGCCGACGTGAAGCTGCAGATCCTCAAGACCGTCATCGAACGCCTCACCACCCACGACGAATACGCCTACATCGGCATGGACCATTTCGCGAAGTGGAACGACGAACTCGCGGTGGCCCAGCGCAACAAGCAGCTTCAGCGGAATTTTCAGGGCTACAGCACGCGCGCCGGCTCGGACATCTACGCCTTTGGCATGTCCAGCATCTCGCAGATCCCCGACGCCTACTGGCAGAACGAAAAGGACATCGGCCCCTGGCAGGCAGCGGTGGATGCGGGCCGCGTGCCCCTGCACAAGGGCTATTTTGTCACGGAGGAAGACAGCCGACGACGCGAGACCATCATGCGGGTGATGTGCGACTTGTCGCTCGATTTCGGCGAAATGAGCCGGAAGCTGGGCGTGGATTTTGCCACGCATTTTGCGCGGGAACTGGCCGCGCTAGGGCCATTCGAGGCCGATGGCCTGGTTCGGCGCACCCCCGCCGGACTCGAGGTGACCGACACCGGTCGCCTGTTCATCCGCAACATCGCCATGTGCTTCGACAACACGCTCGCGCCCCTCAGCGAACGGCGGCATTCGCGAACAATTTAAGTCGCTGACCCAACCGGGGCGCTCCGGCAACCCGTTGCCATCCCGGTGGTCCCACCTACACTCGCGCCGTGAACGAAGTCCGCCTCGGCATCATCGGCCTCGGCAACATTGGCCGGCACCACGCCGGTTACCTGCTGGCGGGGGAGGTGCCTCGCTGCCGCCTCACCGCCGTCGTCACCCGCCGCCCACCCGCGCTGGCGCTGCCGGAGAACGTGGCGGTCTTTCCCGATGCGGAGGCGCTGTTTCGTTCCGGCGCGGTGGACGCGGTGCTGATTGCCACGCCGCATTACTCCCATTTTCCACTGGGCGCGGCCGCCTTCGCCGCCGGGCTGCATGTGGTGGTCGAAAAACCCATCGCCGCACACAAGGCCGATGCCGAGCGCCTGCTCGCCGCCCACGCGCGGCGGCCGGACCGCGTCTTCGCCGCGATGTTTCAGATGCGCGTCGAGCCGCGCTACCAGAAGCTGCGCGATCTCGTGCGGGGCGGCGCGCTCGGCCGCGTCACGCGCGTGAACTGGATCAACACCGACTGGTTCCGGCCCGAGGCCTATTACCAGAGCAGCGCGTGGCGGGCCACGTGGCGGGGCGAAGGCGGCGGCGTGCTCATCAACCAGTGCCTGCACAACCTCGACATGCTCCAATGGCTTGTCGGCCCGCCCGCCCGCGTGCGCGGCTTCGGCGGGTTCGGACGCTTCCATGACATCGAGGTCGAGGACGACGTGACCGCGTATCTCGAATGGCCGGACGGCGCGACGGGCGTGTTCATCGGCAGCACCGGCGAGGCCCCGGGCACCAACCGCCTCGAAATCGCCGGCTCGCGCGGCCGGGTCGTGCTGGAGAACCAGCGCCTGCTCTTCACGCAGAACGAAACCGACGCGGCGGAGTTCTGCCGCACGACGGACAACGCCTTTGCCAAACCGGCGGCCACGACTCTGGAAATCCCTTTCACCGACGCCGCTCGGCCACATGCGGAGTTGCTCGCCAATTTCGTTGCCGCCATCCTCGACGGCGTCCCGCTGCTGGCGCCGGGCGCGGAGGGCGTCGCCTCGATCGAGCTGGCCAACGCCATCGTCCTCTCCGCGCTGCAGAACGAGACCGTCCCTCTGCCGCTCGACGCCGCCGCGTGGGAAGCGAAGCTGAACGAGTTGATCGCCGGCTCGCGGCGCGGCGAGAGAGCCGTCCGCCAGGTGACGGGCGACGTGGCGGGTTCGTTCAAGCGTTGAAGGGCAGCATCCTGAAATGGCATTCACCGACTTTCCATCCAGTGGTCCGGGCATCGAGTTGTTGCAGCGTTCGCTCGAACGCGGGCGGCTGGCGCACGGCTATCTGTTTTCCGGCGGTGAATTGGAGGAACTCGAGGGGCTGGCCCGCACGCTGGCCAAGACCTTGAACTGCGAGCGCCCGCCCCGCCGCGCCCCCAACGGCGTGGCGCTGGATTGCTGCGACGCCTGCCTCGCCTGCCGCAAGATCACCGACGGCAACCATGCCGACGCGCATTGGGTCCGGCCGGAATCCAAGTCCCGCATCATCAGCGTGGACCAGATGCGCGAGGTGATGCAGCAGATTTATCTCAAGCCGACCGAGGCCGCGTGGAAGGTGACGATCGTGATGGCGGCGGACCGGTTGAACGCGCAGGCCGCAAACGCCTTTCTCAAGACCCTCGAGGAGCCGCCCGCGCGCTCGATCATCATCCTTACCACCACCGAGCCGGACCGGATGCTGGAGACCATCGAATCGCGCTGCCTGCGGCTGCGGTTCGGGGGCGAGGACGGCAAACGGTTCACGCCGGAGCAGCGCGAATGGCTGGCGGAGTTCGCGGCCACGGTGGCGGCGGAGAGCAAGGGCTTGCTGGCCCGTTATCGGGTGCTGGACCGGCTGCTGCAAAAGCTCGCCGCCCTGCGCGAGAGCATCGAACAGATGCTGTCGGAGCGCTCCCCCATCGAGAAATATCCCGACGCGGAGAAAGAGCAGATCGAAAGGTGGGAGGACGAATTGAAGGCGGCCATCGAGGCGGAATACCGCCGCCAGCGCGCGGAGTGGCTGGGGGTGATTCAGTGGTGGCTGCGGGATGTCTGGCTGACAGCGCAGGGCGCGGCCCCCGAGCTGCTCGCCTTTCCGCAACTGGCCGAGACGGGGGTCGTCGCGGGCCGTCTGACCACAGCGCAGGCGGCGGAAAACTTGCGCTCCATCGAAAGCACGCAGCGGCTGCTGCACACCAACGTGCAGGAGGCGCTCGCCCTTGAGGTGGGCCTGCTCAAGCTGCATTTGTGACCGCACCCAAATGGACATGAAGCACCACGAAGGCGGCGGCAGCTCATTCGTATTCATGGGTGTTTCTTTCCCGCCAAGCATCTGACCTGAGGTCATGGCCAAGGCCCGCGCATCCTCGCCGCCCTCCGAAACCGCCGCGTCCGCGCCGGCGGAACCGCTGGCCTTGCGGCTTTGGACGCTGGCGTTCGGCGCGTTTCTTGGATTGGCCCTTTTGAAATTCCCCAACCCGGCGCTGCTGGACGCGTTGGTGACGCCGCCCGCCAACGGCTGGGAATGGGCGTTGAGTTCGTGGCCGTTGCGGTATGCCTTTGCGCCGCTGCTGGTGCTGTTGTTCACGGGCGCGTGGCTGGCCCGCCGGGCAACAGCGGCGGGCTGGGCCGTCTGGCTGCCGCTGGGTTGGCTCGGGTGGGTGG
>JBKBTZ010000114.1:0-11024 GCA_046290825.1 Limisphaerales bacterium | reverse complement strand
TACACCCCCTTGCAAAATACTGAGATGCGCCCGTTGGGGCGTTCGCGCAAACGGCACCCCCGTGCTAGTCTCCGCGCCATGTGGCAAAACTCAGAAAAGGTTCCCTTCATCGCACTGCTGGCGGTTTTGGTTCACGCCGCCGTCCCCGCCCTGGCCGCTGACTGGCCGCAATGGCGCGGCCCGAACCGGGACGGCCAGTTCGCTGGTCCCGCCTGGCCGGAAAAACTCGCCGCCCTCGAACCGGCCTGGCGGGTGGAACTGGCCCCCAGTTATTCCGGCCCGGTGGTCGTCGGCTCCCGCGTCTTCACCACCGAAACCAAAGACCGCCAAACGGAAATCGTGCGCGCCCTCGACCGCGCCACGGGCCGCGAACTCTGGCGCGCGGAATGGGCTGGCGCGCTGTCCGTCCCGTTCTTCGCCAAGGCCAACGGCGACTGGATCCGGGCCACGCCCGCCAGTGACGGCGAAAGTTTGTTCGTGGCGGGAATGCGCGATGTGCTGGTGTGCCTCGACGCGGCCACGGGCAGCAACCACTGGCGGCGGGACTTTGTGAAGGAATTGCAAACGCCCCTGCCCGATTTCGGTTTCGTTTCGTCACCGCTGGTGACGGGCGATGCGGTGTATGTGCAGGCCGGCGCGGCGGTGTTGAAGCTCGACAAGCGCACGGGCGAAGTCCGCTGGCGCGCACTGAGCGATGCGGGCGGGATGTGGGGCAGCGCCTTCTCCTCGCCGATTCTCGCCCGACTGGCTGGAACGGAACAGGTGGTGGTGCAAACGCGCCAACTGCTCGCCGGCCTCGACCCGGCGACCGGCGAAGTGCTGTGGTCGCAGGCCGTCGAGGCGTTTCGCGGCATGAACATTCTCACGCCAGTGGTGTTCAACGACGCCGTGTTCACCAGCACCTACGGTGGTCGGACGATCCTCTTCGCGGTATCGCAGACGAACGGGCAGTTCCGCGTGACACCGGCGTGGAACCACAAGGCCCAGGGCAACATGACCACGCCCGTCATCGTGGACGGCCATTCCTACCATCTGCTCCGCAATCAACGCGCCCTCTGCCTCGACCTGCGGACGGGCGCCGAACGCTGGCTCACGGACGAGACCTTCGGCAAATACTGGAGCCTCGTGGCGCAGGGCGACCGCATCCTCGCGCTGGACCAGCGGGGCTGGCTTTACCTCCTCCGCGCCATGCCGGAGCGTTTCACGCAGTTGGACGCGCGCCGTTTGACAGAGGCCGAGACGTGGGCGCATCTGGCGGTGACGGAAGAAGGGCTGTTCGTGCGCGAGTTGAACGCGCTTGTCGCGTGGCGGTGGACGAAACAAGCGGCAGCGAAATCAAATTGACGTGTGCGCCGGCGGGCGGGCGGTTACCTTCCCGCCATGCTTGCCGCCTACATTACCCGCACCGGTCCGCCCGAGGTCATCACGCTCGGCCAGCTTCCCGACCCGCAACCCACGGCCACCCAATGCCTCATCCGCGTCCGCGCCGTGGACGTGAACCCGATAGATGTCTATTGGCGCAGCGGCATGGTCCCCGCGGCAATGCAGTTTCCCTTCATCCTCGGCCGCGATCTCGCGGGCGAAGTCATCGCCACGGGCAGCGCGGTGAAGCGGTTCAAAACTGGCGACCGGGTATGGTGCTCGAACCTCGGGTTTGGCGGCCGCCCCGGCAGCTTCGCCGAACTGGCCGCCGTGGATGAGGCTTGGCTGCACCCCATTCCGCCCGGCGTGAAGGACGAGGACATGGTGGCATTGTCGCTCGCGGGCATCACGACGTGGCTCGGGTTGCACCGCGCCGCGCTGCGGGCCGGCGAGACGCTGTTCGTCAACGGCGGCTCCGGCGGTGTCGGCTCGTGCGTCGTGCAGATGGCCCGCGCCCTCGGCGCCCGCGTGGTCACGACCGCCGGGAGCGACGCCAAGGCGCAACTGTGCCGCGACCTGGGCGCGGACCTCGTTTTGAATTACCGCACCGACGACGTTTCCGCGCGGCTGAAGGAATTCGCCCCGGACGGCGTGAACGTCTGGTGGGAAACGCGGCGCGACCCCGACCTGGAACGCGCCGTGGCGCATCTGGCGCTGCGCGGACGGCTGGTGTTGATGGCCGGACGCGAGGCGCGGCCCACGTTTCCGGTCGGGCCGTTCTATGTGAAGGACGGCACGGTGATCGGGTTTGCGATGTTCAACGCCAGCGCCGAGGAGCAGCGCCCGGCCGGTGAGGCCATCAACCGCTGGCTGGCGGAGGGAAAACTGCGCGCGCGCATTGACCGCGTGCTGCCGTTGACTGCGGCGGCCGAGGCGCACCGTTTGCAGGAGGCGGCCACGCTCCACGGCAGCGGCGCCGTGGCGGGAAAAATCGTTCTGCGCGTGCCGGCCTGAGCCGGCTGACAGATGCGGATGGCCAGCCGCAACGGCACCATTGGCCGCTCACTTCCCCTGCAATTGCCGCCAGACCCGCAAAGTCTCGGTGACCGCCCAAGCCTGGGCATCGCAGCCACGCGGCGCGTGCGGCGCATCGCCATCCAACACCTCGGGCAGGTGGCCGAGGCAACCTTCGTCGAGCAGGCGTTCGCTGCTGATGAGGTAAGCGCGGGCCGCCGCAACGGCTTCGGGCGCGTGCCCCCAGGCGGCGGCGAGCGCCTCGCAAAAAACGGGCAGCGTCCACGTCCAGGCCGTGCCGTTGTGGTAGGCCGGTTTACGGCGCGTGTCCTCGTCGCCCTCATAGCGGCCCCAGTAGGGGTGGTGGGGATCGTTCAGCAACCGCCCGTGGTGGCGGATTTCGAGCGGCAGCTTCACCGGCAGCGGCGCGAGCGAACGCAGGCCGCCCGGAACCACCAGCCAGCGGCGCACGGCCTCGACGGTGCGCCGGGCGCGTTCCCCGGTGACGAGGCCGAGACTGACCGCGAACAAGCAGTTGCTGCGCAGCGCGTCGTCCACCTGCGCCGCCGCCGCAGGTGTGCCGGGCGCCGCGCGCAGGCAGTCGGCAAACCAACCTTGGTCTTCCCGCCAGAACAGCTTCCCCAAAGAGGCGAGCGCGCGGTCGGCGAGCGCGGACCACGGTTCGTTCACCGGCTGGGCACCGAGACGGTCGAGGTGACGCAGCAGGCGGATCCAAAGGCATTGGATCTCGATGGGATAACCTTCGCGGGGCGTGCCCGCGGGATGGTTTGTATCCATCCACGTGAAGTGGCTCGGACTGAAAACGAGGCCGGAGGCGGCGTCCACGCGAATGCCGTTGGGCGTGCCCGCGAGATAGCCGGCGGCGATGCTGCGCAAGACGTCCGCGAGCGCGCGTTGCCCGGCATCAACAGGGGTGGCGTAGAAATCTTTGAGGCGTGAGGCGTGAGGCGTGAGGCGTGAAAAATCCTCGCAGGCGACCCCGAACCAGAGCGGCGCGTCGGAGGTGTCGCGGTTGCCGATGTGTTCGCCGTGGATGATGTTCGGCAGCGTGCCGCGCTCCTCGAAGCGCGCGAAAGTCAGGAGAATTTCGCGCACTTCCTCCACCATCCCGGCGGCGAGCAGACCGCGCGCGCAAAGCAGCGTGTCGCGGCCCCAGTCGAGAAACCACGGATAGCCGGCAATGACCGTTTTGCCTTCGCCGCGCCGCACCACAAAAGCGTGGGCCGCGCGAACCAGGCGGGCGGTGAACGCCTCCTCCGGCCCGCCCGCCGCATCGCGCCCTGGAACCGGGGGGGGGGCGTTTTGCCCGGGGGCCTCGGCGCATCCGGGCTGGCCCAGCGTTCCGTCGTCCAGCGAGGCCGCGCACTCGCTGCCCAACCGGTGGGCGCGGGCCTTGAATTCCTCCAATTCCGCCGGGGTGGGATCGGCGGCTTCGGCGGTGACGATCAGCCCGACATGCACGCCCTTGCCCAGCGGCAGTTCAAACCAGCCGGGGCTGAAGGCGTCGCCCGCCGCCACCTGACCGCGTGAAGCCTCGACCGGATGCGGAATGCCAAAGCTCCACTCGGGCGAGGGATGATACTCCCCGGCGGTGGCATAGACGCGCAGTTGGCGGTCCGGGGCGGGCGTGAAACGGAAGCCGGAACGGAGGCGGGAGGCGGGAGGCGTCAGCGGGTGGCAGTGGCTGGTGAAATGATGATTGGCCCCGTCGTTGTGTTTGGTCTCGGAATGAAAATTCCGGTCCTCGATGTCCACCCGCACCGTGAGGCGCACGTCGGCCGCGTCAGGCAGTTGTTTGCCCCGCGCCTCGCGCACGCTGGGTCGGCTGAAGCAGAACACGGTCGTGTTGCGGTCGGGCAGCAGGTCGGCGGTCAACTGGACTTCAACGGTGCGGCCATCGCCCGCCTGCGCCACAAAATGCCAGATGACCGGCGGACCAGGGGTGAACCGCGCGAGATTGTGAAAATCCAGTGGCGTGATGAAGCCGTCCGCGTTGATCCACGCGCGCAGGCGCTTGGCAAAGATGTGGCGGTCCACCGGCAGGGTCGGGTGCAGGTTCGCCCCCAGAACGCAATCATACTTGGAAGTCACCCGGCCCAGGTCGGCACACAATCGCGCCATGGCACCGCGCCCGTTGGTCAGCAGGGCCAGGTCGTCCGGGCGCGGAACGCGGGACCCGGAAAGCGGAGCCGCCGGCAGAAAACGCAGTTCCGCCGTGACCGGAGGCGCGTGCTCGGCGAAACGTTCCAGGGTCAGCGTGGCGTCGGCGGGTTCAGCCTGCGGCGGCAGACAGGCAACGTGCCGTCCCGCGGCGGGAATCGAGCTGAAGTGGTGCGTCAAGCGTGATGCGTGAACGCCCCGCGTTTCGGCGGGTTTCGCGTTCCGCATTTCGACCGTTACGCGGAAGGGGGCGTCATCCCTGAAGAGCACCCAGTGGTTCGGCGGAACCGGCGTGATGCGGCGGGCATCCACGACCGTCCATTCAATCACATTCGGAAAAGGCGTTTCTGCTGTTTCGGATTTCAGGTTTCGCGCGGAAAAGCCGGCGTTGACCAGAAACTCGCGCGGGGAACGGTCCACTGCCTCGGCCAGCGCGCGCCAATCGAATCCGTCCATCTGCTCGGGCGCATAAATCCCGCTCAGGGCCTGAACGGCCCACGCCGCGCGGGCGCGGGCCGCACGATACGCTTCGCCCGCCAGGCCGACCGGTTGCGCGGTGGGAGCCAGACAGTGCGCGGCGGCGGGGGCCAGCGTAAACGTCACCCGGTCCGGCCCGACGGAGATTTCCGGGAGCGGCTGGCCGAGGAGTTCGTGACAGCGCACGGACAGCGTGGCCGGGGCGCGCGATCCGCTCTCGTGCAAAAAAAGCGCGGAGAGGGCCGACGGCAGTTGGCGGGCGGCCAGGGAAAGTGATCGCGGCTGGTCGGGACGGAGATTCACCAGCACCAGCACGACGTCCCGGCCCTCGGCGGACTCGCGGAGGAGCGCCAGGAGGTCGGAGTCGTCGGGATTTAGCCGGGTCAGCTTCGCGCCGTCGAAGAAGCAGGGATGCGCGGCCAGCAGATGATTCAGTTGGCCGAGTTCGGCCACGATGTTTTCGGGCGCGCCCCAGTTCAAGCCGGTGCAGTCGTGGACACGGATTTTCTCGTCCGCCAACCACTCCACGCCACCCGTGAAACCGAAGCCGCCGCTGACGCTGGTGAGGCCACAAAGGCGGTTGCGGAGCAGGGACCACCGACGTCCGGAGGCGGCGGGCGAGGGGAGGCACTCTCCCTCGCCCGACGCCTGTCCCTTCTCGCCCCCTCTGGCGGCGAGTCGGTCGTTGTCATGGGTCTCCGAGTAATGGATGAGCGTGCCGACGCGCGCGCTTTGTTTGAGTGCGTGGTCGAGGTAGCCGTTCACCTGGCCGGCGGAGTAATTCTGGAACAGTTCGCTGTAAGCCCACTGCATGCCGCCATGCGTAACCAGCGCCTCGGTCGCCTCCCACGCTCCCCCCAGGCCTTCGAGCAGGAAAACAACGTCAGGAAATTCCTCGCGCACCCGGGCAATGATGTATTGCCACGCCGGCATGGGCACCATGTAACCGGCGTCGCACCGGAAACCGTCCACGCCGCGGCGACACCAGACGAGCAGGCTGTCGGCAAGGACATCCCACAGCGCCACGCTGTCCTGCCGGAGTTCAACGAGGTCTTCCCAGGTGGTGCCCCAGGCGCCGGGGCTGTGGAATTCCCCGCCGGGCTTGCGGACGAACCACTGCGGGTGGTTCTCCTGCAAGGTGGACCCCCAACCAGTGTGATTGATGACAATGTCGAGAAACAACCGTGCGCCGTGGCGGTGCGTGGCGTGGGCCAGTTCCAAAAACTGTTCGACGCCGGTTGTGCGCCGATCGAACTCCACCAGTGCGGGGTCCACGGCTGTCAGGTCCAGGCACGCATAGGGGCTGCCGAACCGGCCAAAACGAGCATAGGTCGTGGGAGTCGGGCCGATGGGCAGCAGGTGCAAAATCCGGCAGCCGAGCGTTTGCGTGATGTGCGGGAGTTGCGGGATCAGGTCGCGCAGCTTGCCCGACGGCGGGATGACCGTGTAACCGGCGGCGTCCAGTTCCCGCAACCGGCCCTCGCGAACAGGGTCCTTCGTGGAGCGGGCGGTTTTGGACGCGCCATGCAGCCGCGGGAACGCGCAGTAGATGGTGTTCGCGGTCCGGGTCCAGTCGGGATGGACCGAGACTCCGAAATCGTGGCCCTCGGGCCAATGCTGCCAGCCGCGCTGGTCGAGGAGATAGGCCTTGGCACGGAAAAACCCGACCTCCGTGAGGGGCACCTCGAGCAACCAGCCGTGGTCACCGCGCTCCATGGGCATGTCACACCAGGACGCCCCGGCAGGTGGGGCACCCTGGGCTTGGGCCTCGATGATCTCGCGCCGCACAGCCGCCCCGCGCCCCAGATTGGTGCGCAGGCGCGCCGCCCAAGCGGTGGGCGGCGCGGCCTGGCGGGCATCGCGAACCTCGAAGCGCAGGCGGTCACCGACGAAACGCACGAGACGCTCGCCGGGGGCCGGAACCATGATGGGATGCGGCAACGGAACAGCCATGAATTACGCCCAAACGGACGCCCCCCACCTTTTGCGAAATCCGCCGGGAAAGCAACGGCGCGGTGAGTGGTTCAAGATGGGACACGCGGGCGCCATTTTGTGACGGACGCGCCAAAAAACATCGCGAAAATGGCCCGCCAGACCGCGCTGGCCGGAAGTTTGCTTCCTTGGGCGGTGCCCGGCCGTCACCCGGAGTCGCCAACGTTCAGAACGCATGGAAACCACGCTCAACACCGGCGAAGAGTCGCAACTCGCCCAGACCATCGAGATGTTCGAGGTCATCACCGAGTCGCAGCCGCTGGACACGCAATCACTGGAAATTCTCAAAGAAGCCTACCACAAGCTGGGCCGGGCCGAAGAGGCCGTGCGCACCGCCAAACGCCTCGCCTCCGCCTACGTCCAGATGGGCCAGTTGTCCTCCGCCATCCTGGAATACGAGACCATCCTCCAGCGCCATCCCGACGACGCCGAGGCCCGGGCGGAACTGGGCAAGATCGAAAGCGCCGCCGCCGCTTCCGGCAGCGACCCCGCGCCGGAGCCGACCGTGGTGGTCGCCAGCTCCGCGCCCGGCTTGAAAAAGAACGTCCCACCGGTCGCCGGCCGTGCGCCCGCCCCGGGCACTCTGAACGACGGGCGTGACGCGATGCGCAAGATTTTCGTGGATGGCAAGCACATCACCGCCGCGGACTTTGACACCTGCTGGCCGGTTCCGGATTACTCGGTGATGCCCCCCGACGTGACGGACCCGCTGGTGCAGCGGCTGGCGGACAAATCCATTCTACCGCTCGACAAGTCGCTCCGGCTGCTGGTGGACAAGGGCCGGACGGGATTCCTGCCCTTGGAGCGTTACGACCCCGACCTCGAGCTGGCGCGCACGTTCTCCGCCGCCGTCTGCCGCCGGTGGTGCGTGCTGCCCTTCGACCGTTTGAGCAAGTCGCTGCTGGTGGCCACGGCCAACCCGTTCAATCAACAGGCCGCCAGGGAACTGGCCGAGTCCTCTCCGCTGCGGGTGGTCTGGTATGTTGCCAGCCCCGTCGAGATCGTCAAAAACCTCCGCAAAATCTTCCGCCAATAACCGCCATGCCTCCCGTCAAAACATTCGGAGAACGCATCGCCGCCGCGCTGGTCGAGGACGGCCTGCTCAGCGAGCCGCAGGTGGCCGAACTGCTCGAACAACAGAAGAAGGAGGGCGCCCGCCTGCAAAAGCTCCTGCTCGACAAGGCGCTGGTCAGCGATGTGGACCTCGCGGTGGCCATGGGCCGGGTGCTCAACGTCCCGCCGCTCAACCTGCCCCGCCTCAGCATCCCCGTGGAGATTGCCGACCTGCTGCCGCGCGAAATCTGCCAGAACCACAAGGTGCTCCCCGTCGCCCGCCTCGAGAACAAGCTCTTCGTGGTGATGGCTGACCCGCTGAACGTGCTCGCGCTCGACGACGTCAAGCGCATCACCAAGCTCGAGGTCGCCCCGTTCATCGCGCCCGAAAAATCCATCCTCGACAAGCTGAACAGCCTCGATGCCGCCAAGAGCGGGAGCATCGAGGACATCATCCAGGACGCGCAGAAACGGGCCGAGGGCGATCCGGACGCGGACAACCTCGAGACCGTCAAGGAGGCGGTCGAGGAGGTGAATCTCGACCAGCTCGCCGCCTCCTCCGAGGAGGCCCCGGTCATCAAGCTGGCCAACCTCATCCTGGTGCAGGCCATCAAGGACCGCGCGAGCGACATCCACCTCGAACCGTTCGAGAAGACCATGCGCCTGCGCTACCGCATTGACGGCGTGCTGGTGGACGCGACCCCGCCGCCCAAGGCGATGCAGCTCGCCCTCGCCTCCCGCATCAAGATCATGGCGAACCTGGACATCGCCGAACGCCGGCTGCCGCAGGACGGCCGCATGCGCGTGCGCGTGGGCGGCAAGGACTACGACCTGCGCGTCTCCATCCTGCCGACCGTGCATGGCGAGAAGATCGTGCTCCGCGTGCTCGACAAGTCGAACCTCTCGGCCAGCCTCGACAAGCTCGGCCTGGACCCCGACACGTTCCAGCAGGTCAAGGCGGCCGTGGACGCTCCCCACGGCCTGATTCTGGTCACCGGCCCTACTGGTTCCGGAAAGACCACCACGCTTTATTCGGCGTTGAACGAATTGAACAACCCCATCTTCAACATCATCACCGTGGAGGACCCGGTCGAGTTCCAGATTCCCGGCATCAATCAGGTCCCCGTGAAGAAGGAGATCGGCCTCACTTTCGCCAATGCCCTGCGCTCCATCCTCCGGCAGGACCCGGACATCGTAATGATCGGCGAAATCCGCGACACCGAGACGGCGGAAATCGCCATCGAGGCCGCCCTCACCGGCCACCAGGTGCTGAGCACGATGCACTGCAATGACGCGCCCGGCGCCATCGCGCGCCTCGACGACATGGGCATCGCGCCGTTTCTCATCTCCTCGTCGGTGATCCTCTCCTGCGCGCAGCGGCTCATGCGCCGCATCTGTTCGCATTGCAAGGAGCCGGTGACCTATCCCGCCAAGATGTATCAGGACTTGAACATTGATCCGAGCCTCTTTGACGGCGTGACCCTCTACCGCGGCCGGGGCTGCGATCGTTGCAAAGGCTCCGGTTACGCGGGCCGCATCGCCATCATCGAGGCGATGACCACCACCGATGAATTGCGCAAGCTCATCATCGCGCGCGCCAACACCCGGGAAATGGCCAAGGTTGCCATCGGTCAGGGAATGCGGACGCTCCGCATGGTGGCCCTCGACCGCGTGCGGGAAGGCGTCTCGACGCTGGAACAGGTGCTCGTCGTTACCGCCGCGCACTGACGCGCCTGCTCAAAAAGGCCGCTGGGGCACGGCGAGGAAGGGCGAGGGCGGCGGGTTGGCCGCCGCCGAGGCCGCAGGCGGGGGCGGCGCCGGCGGTGGAGTGTAGGCGGGCGCGGAAAAGGGCGCGGGGGATGCCGAAACGCCTGGCGCTGTCACCACCGGAGCGACAGATGCCGCCGGCGGCTCGTAGAAAGAGCGGTCCAGATACGAGGCGGAGCCGCGCGTCAATTCCTGCGGGGTCAGCACCGGACGGGTGTTACTAAAGTCATAACGCTGCCGGAAGGCCTCGATCCGCTGCAATTCGGACTCGCTCGGCCGGTTCAACGCCGGCGTCGGCTGCCCGAAATCAAAGCCGAACCCGCCCCCCTCCCCGCGTGGACGCGCCGATTCAAAATCCCCCGGCGCGCCCGGCATGGTCGCCCCCGCGGTTCCGCCAAAAAGCCGTTCCCACGGGCGCAGCGCGCTGTCGGTCCGATTGGTCTCCCCAAACCGATCGCCCGGTTCCCGGCGCCGCGGATCCCGGCGATCCAATTCGCGGTCGTCCGCCCCGAGCCGGATGGGGTCGAGCACGTCGGCCTCCAACAGCGCGCGCTCGAGGGGGCGGAGGCGGTTGCGATCGCGGCCGTCCGGTGTGAGTTCGGGCGCTTTGAAACGGTCGGCATCGGGATTCAGCCGGAACACCTCCTCCGTGGTCATGAAGGGCAGGTCCTCGCGCCGCTCGATGAGTTCCTTGACGCGGGCGTTGTTGACGACGGGCGGCGGCGTCGGCAACGGCATGGGCAGCGGCCGACCATCCATCGAATTGCCCCGCGAGATAAACTCGAACGGACGGTTCAACTCGGATTCGAGCCGGTCCAGCCCGCTGCGGCCCTGTTCCAATCGGATCAGATTGGTGCGGGCGCGCTCCGAGCGCGGCTCGGAAAACTCAATGGGCCGCCCACCCTGCGCGCACGCGCCCACGGCGGCCAGTCCGACCAGACCAGCCACCCAACGGGACCATGAAGGCGCGGCGATTCTCATCACCGGCGACGCTACCGCAGCAGCCGGGACCCGTCAAAAGGCAAAACACCACAGCCCCGCTGCCGGGCGCATCTCAGTTTGTTGCAGGACGGAAGGCACAAGGTGGTGGTCATGACCCCCGCTTACCCGGAACGATTCCGTTCCCTGCTGGGTGGAACGGGCCACTGGCCCGTTCTGCCGGGCGACCCGCCCGGCAG
>JBKBTZ010000113.1:0-11028 GCA_046290825.1 Limisphaerales bacterium | reverse complement strand
GGCCCCGGCTGGGCGGTGGGCAACGCCGCGTATGTGGGCACGCCGCTGGTGGGCGGCAAGGCGTGTTATTCCTCCACGCCGCCGGCCAGCCGGCCCAACTTCACGCTGGCCAACCTTAACGCCAATTTCCCTTACGGCTGCAAGGTTATCGTCTATGTCAGCGGCTTCCTGACCGCCACCAACTCCTTCATCACGGACGGCACGACGACATTCTATTATCGCGCCGCCACCAACGCCACCGAGATCACCAACTCACTCGCCGCCGGCTGGTATCAGACCACGCAGACCACGGACTTGGGCAACGCAAACAACCCCCTCGCCCAATACGCCGTGTTCGGCGAGGCCGAACCGCTGACCAATGACGTCATCACTTTTACCCTCGGCACCACCGTGGGCACGGGATCGTGGATTGCCGGTTTTCAGATCGTGGGCACGTCCGCCAGCGAGCCTCCGCCGCGCCTGCTGACGTCCGAGGGCTTTTCCGCCAGCGGCTACGCGCCGGGCGTTTCCTTGATCAACAACGCGACGCTGGGTTTCGGCTACGACGGACCATGGACCGGCTTCGGCGGCCAGGTTCGGGTGCTCTCCAACAGCCTTGTGTATCCCGGCTACGGCAACGACGGCGCGCACCGCGTGCAACTCACGAACAATTCGGCCATCCGCCGCCAATTCCTCACCGGCAACAACGGTCCGCTCGGCAATTACCTCGACACCAACGGCCTCATCTCGATTTCCCGGAATGGCACGCCGCTTTACCTCGCGTTTCTCGTGGCCGCCCCGACCAACGAAGCCCCCGGCGGCAACCTCAGCCTCTACAACGGCGATTACTCCCTGACCAACCGCTTCTTCATGGTCCAATTGCAGACCACCAATCCCTTCCCCCTCACCGCCACCGTTCCCAGCGGGGCCACGCCGCAGACCCTCGGCAACAATAACAACGCCGCCAACCTCGTCGTGGCGCGCTTTGATTTTGCCGGCACCAACGGCGCCGTCCGGCTGTGGCTCAATCCGTCCACGGCCGGGGCCGAGCCGCCGCCGCAGGCTGTTTTCACCAACGTCACCATCGCCTTTGACCGGCTCCAACTGACGCACGGCTTCGCCAGCTTCGCGGTGGACTTCGATGAAATCCGCTTCGGCAGCGACTGGGCCGCCACCGTCCGGTCCAATGGCCTCGCCACCCTGCCCGGCATCCAGACGTTGGTCGGGATGCGCGGCCTGCCGCCCTCGCCGCTGGGCGGCACGAATTACCCGCGCGAGTTCTTCCCCTTCGTGGATGCCTTCGGCCAATACCGGCACCTCGAATGGACCAACAAGGTCCGCTCCGTGGCCGAACTGCAACAAAGCGCGACCAACGAACTGGCGGACCTCGCCGCGAATCCCGGCCCCGCGCAGTGGTGCGAATACGGCGGCTGGGCGAACGGCCCGCAACTCGCGGCGACGGGCGTGTTCCGCGTCCAGAAATACCTCGGCAACTGGTGGTTTGTCTGCCCGCACGGCCACCTGTTCTGGTCGCACGGCGTCACCGGCGTCAACGCCCCGGGCGTGCCCACCGCCGTGACGTTCCGGCAGAATTATTTTGCCAGCCTGCCGCTGCCCGGCGATGCGGATGAGGCGTATTTCACGCCCGCCGCCGGCCCCGTGGCCAGCGGCTACTACACCGGTCTGCAGCCGTTGACGATGGACTTCATGGCTGCCAATGCGCTCCGCAAATACGGCCCCAACTGGCCGGATTACACCCGCGATTTGCTCCACACCCGGCTGCGGAGCTGGGGCTTGAACACCATTGGCTCCTGGACCACGACCAACACCTATCTCCTGCGCCGCACGCCGTATGCCCGCGTGCTGTTTCCGTTCGTGGGCGGCATCAACGGCGATGCCCGGATGCCCGACTATTTCAATCCGTCCTTCGCCACCGCTCTGACCAACGCTCTCAGCGGCCCCGAGCGCAACGACCCGTGGTGCCTCGGCTTCTACGTCCACAACGAACTCGAGTGGACCCGCCCCGGCATGTTTCCCGACACCCGGGAAGTGGGCCTCACCACGCTGGCGGCCACGAACACCTCCTTCGCCAAGGCCGCCTTCCGGGACCAGCTCACGGCCAAGTATGGCACCATCGGCGCGCTTAATGCGCAGTGGGGCACCAGCTACTCTTCGTGGACGGATTTCCTGAACCAGCGCACCACCTTCCCGTCGGGCGCCAGCGGCGACGTGGACTTGAACGCCTTCTACCGGAACTACGCGGAACAGTTCTTCCGCGTCAGCGGCGAGGTGATCCGCGCCTACACCAGCAACCTGTTCCTCGGCAGCCGCTTTGCCGGTCAGCCGCATGTCGCCGCGGCGCAGGCCTGCACCAACTTCGTGGATGTGGCCTCGTTCAACAGCTACAACAACACCGTCGGCGTCCTCACGGGACTCGAAGCCGACATCCCGCTGCTCAATACCGAACACAACTTCTGCGCCACGGACAGCGGCCTGTTCTGGGAGGGCCTGAATCTGGTGTCCAACCAGGCCCAGCGGGCGACCCGCTACACCACACACTTCAACAGCGCGGTCAACAGCGCGCGCTTCGTCGGCAAACACTGGTTCCAGCTCCTCGACCGCAGCACCACCGGCATCCTCAACTCCGACGCCGACGGCAACAACAACAACGGCCTCGTGGACGTGACCGACACGCCCTACGCGCCGCTCATCGGGGCCATCCGCAACGCCGGGCAGGTCATGTATGCGCAGCGGCTCGGCACCACGCCGCCCACCATCACCGCCATCACCAACCGCACAATCAACCTCAACACCAGCACGGGGCCGATTGCGTTCACGATTGGCGACGACCTCACGCCCGTCGGCTCGCTGGCGTTGTCGAAGGAGTGTTCCAACACGAATCTGGTGCCGCTCGCCGGCATTGTCTTCGGTGGCAGCGGATCCAACCGCACCGTCACCGTCACCCCCGCCACCGGCCAGAGCGGCACGGCGACCATCACCGTCGTCGTGACCGATGCCCAGGGCGCGCGCGGCTTTGCCTCGTTTGAACTCACGGTGTTGCCCGCGCCCAATCCGCCCGTGTTCGGCGGCCCGTCCGTCAGCAACCAGTTGTTCAAAGTCACCATTTCCGGCGACGCGGGCGCGGATTACTACATCCAGGCCTCGACCAACCTCCTGAACTGGCAGACGGTGTTCACCAATCTCAACGCGACGCCGCCGTTCGTGTGGGAGGATCCGCAAACCACCAACTTCAGCCGCCGGTTTTACCGCGTGCTGCTCGAACCATGAATCCACATCACCGGTTTACCCGGGACGCCCAAAATAACCGCCCCGGTCGGCCCACGCGCCTCCGGCTCACGCTGGTCTTGGCCGGTGCCCTCTTCGCGGCCGCCGGTGTCGCCTGTGCCGGGACGAACCGCCCGCCCAACCTCATCGTCATCATGACCGATGACCAGGGCTACGCCGACGTCGGCTTCAATGGCTGCCAGGACATCCCGACCCCGCACCTCGACTCCATCGCGCGGAACGGCGTCCGCTTCACCAGCGGTTATGTCGTGTATCCCGTCTGCTCGCCCAGCCGCGCGGGTTTCATCACGGGTCGCTATCCCCAGCGGTTCGGCTACGAGCGCAACCCGCGCTTCCAGCCGGGCAATCCCGTCTCCGGCCTGGCGCGCACCGAAACCACCCTCGCCGACGCGCTGGGCAAGGTCGGCTACCGCAACGGCATCATTGGCAAGTGGCATCTGGGCGCGCATCCCGATCTGCATCCGCTCAAGCGCGGCTTTCACGAGTTCTTCGGCCATCTCGGCGGGGGCGCGCGCTATTTCCCCGAGGAACTGACCCTCCAGCAGGCCACCGGCGAAATGAACGAGGGCGACAGCTACCGGCTTCGGATGCTGCGCAATTTCGAGCCGGTCCGCACCACGCAGTATCTCACGGACGAGTTCTCGGACGAGGCCGTCCGGTTCGTCACGCGGCACAAGGATGAGCCGTTTTTCCTCTTCCTTTCCTACAACGCGCCGCACACGCCGATGCAGGCGACGGAAAAATATCTGTCCCGCTTCGCGCACATCCCGAACGAACGCCGCCGCACCTACGCTGCGATGGTCAGCGCGGTGGATGATGGCGTTGGCCGCCTGCTGGCGACCTTGCGGGAGCAGGGACTGGAGGAGCGCACGCTGATTTTCTTCCTCTCCGACAACGGCGGCCCGACGCAGGCGAATGCCTCCAACAACCGTCCCCTGCGCGGGGTCAAGAGCGACCCCTGGGAGGGCGGCATCCGCGTGCCCTTCGCGGCGCAATGGCCCGGGCGGTTGCCCAAGGGAATGGTTTATGATCATCCCGTCCTTTCGCTCGACATCTTCGCCACCATCGCCGCGCTGGCCGGCGCGCCCACCGACCCGGCCCGGCCCCTCGATGGCGTGAATCTTCTGCCCTACCTGACCGGCGAGCGGAAAGGCGCGCCGCACGAGGCCGTTTATCTCCGCAAGTTCGATCAGGGTGCGTTCGCCGTGCGCCGGGGCGATTACAAGCTGGTCATTCCCCGCACCGGGGCGGCTCCGCAGCTTTTCAACCTCGCCGCCGATCTCGGCGAGACCAACAACCTGGCCGCCACCAGCCCTGAAATCCTGCGCGAGCTGGAGCAGCTTCGCGCCGCGTGGACGAAGCAACTCATCGAACCGGTGTTCCCCGGCTTGATGACCGGCCCGAATCCCCAGGCGTTTCGCGTGGGCACGGAGGACTGATTCGTGGGACGCCGCCAAACTATTTTCCGGGCCTTGCCCCGGCCCGCCCGCTTCAAGAACTTTTTCCAAATGAAATACTCCATCGCATCCACCGTCCTGGCTGCGGCTGGCCTGCTCATGGTCGGCTCGCTGCCAGTCAGCGCCGCTCAACCGGCCCGGCCCAACATCGTGCTCATCCTCACCGACGACCTGGGCTACGGCGACCTCGGTTGTTACGGCGCCACCAAGATCAAGACGCCCAACGTGGACCGCCTTGCGGCGGAGGGCGTGCGGTTCACCCAGGGTTACGCGCCGTCCTCCACCTGCACCCCGTCGCGGTTCTCCCTGTTCACCGGCGAATACGCCTGGCGGCAGCAGGAGCGGAAGAACAGCATCCTCGACGGCGACGCCCCGCTGTGCATCGAGCCGGGCCGGTTCACGCTGCCCGCCATGCTGCGGAAGGCGGGCTACAAAACGGGCGTCGTCGGCAAATGGCACCTCGGCCTGGGCGACGGTGTGACGCCCGTGGACTTCAACGGCGTCATCCAGCCCGGCCCGCTCGAAGTGGGCTTTGATTACTCCTACATCATTCCCGCGACGGTGGACCGCGTGCCGAGCGTCTGGGTGGAAAACCACCGCGTCGTCGGCCTCGATCCCGCCGACCCGATTGCGGTCAGCTACCTTACCAATCTCAGCGACGAACCCACCGGTCTGGAGCGGCCGGATTTGCTGAAGCAGAAGGCGGACAAACAACATTCCGGCACCATCATCAACGGCATCAGCCGCATCGGCTTCATGAAGGGCGGGAAGGCCGCGCGCTTCAAGGACGAGGAACTCGCGAGCACCGTGGTGGCCAAATCCATCGAGTTCCTCGAACGGCACAAGGATGAGCCGTTCTTCCTCAACGTGGGCATGTTCGAGCCGCACGTGCCGCGCGTGGCGGAACCGCCGTTTGTTGGCAAGAGCCAGAGCGGCGTGCGCGGCGATGTCATCGAGCAGATTGACTGGCAGGTCGGCGAAATCATGAAGGCCCTGGACCGGCTGGGGCTGACCGAAAACACGCTGGTCATTTTCAGCAGCGACAACGGCGCGATCCTGTTCGACGGCTACTTCGACCGCTCGGTCGAGGACTTGAACGGGCACGAACCCACCGCCGGATTGCGCGGCTGGAAATACCTCGTCTTCGAGGGCGGTTGCCGGGTGCCCATGATCGCCCGCTGGCCTGCGCGAATTCAACCGCGCGTCAGCGACCAGATTTTCAGCCTGGTGGACGTCTATGCGACGCTGGCGGCCATCGTCGGCCAGCGGGTGCCGCGCGCCGTCGCGCCGGACAGCATTGACCTGTCGCGCGTGCTGCTCGGCCAGACCCGGCGAAACGTCCGCGACCACATGGTTTTGCATGGCATCTCGGACACGCTGGCACTGCGGGTGGGCGACTGGAAATTCATCCCCGCCAACGCGAAGGGGCACGTGGCGAACATGGGCAGCGGCGCAGACCCCTCGGCGGCCCGCTTTGCCGCCAGCCGCATCCCCGAGCCGCTGCTGTTCAACCTGGCGGAGGATCCCAACGAAACCACCAACCTCGCCGCCAAGTATCCCCGTCGCGTCGCGGCCCTGGAGAAGCGCCTCAACGCGCTCAAGCAAGGCCCTGCCAAATGATGGCGCTGGTTCAATCCAATCGCCGGGTGTGGCTGGCAATGGTTCTGTCGGCGGCGGCGTTCAGCGCCCACGCCGCGACCTACCACCTGCATCCGATGCGGGGGGATGACGACCACTCCGGCCTGAGTCCGCAGGCGCCGTTCCGCAGTCTCGCGCGCGTGTCCGGCCTGTCCTTGCAACCCGGCGATCGCGTGCTGCTCGCCGCCGGGCAGACCTTCGCGGGCCAGTTGGTCCTGGCCGACGTCGCGGGCACGGTCGAAGCGCCCATCGTTATTTCCACCTACACGGATGGCAACGCCTCCGGCGATGTCCGCGCCACCATTGATGCCGCCGGCCAGGCGGCCGGGGTGTTGTTGCGGAACGCGGCCCATGTCCGCATCGAAAACCTCCACCTGACCGGGAACGGCGGCGGCATGGCCGCGTCCTCGGCGGGGGACCGCGCCCTGCGCTGTGGCGTGCTGGTGCTGGCCGACCGGCCCGGTGACTACGCCGGCTTCCGCCTGACCAACCTCGTGGTGCGCGATGTGTTTTTGGAGGAGCCGGGCTTTGTGCGCGACCAGAAAGAGGTGCGCACCGCCAACGGCACCCAGCATTACGGCTGGGGCATCCGGTTCATCGCCCGCCCCGCCGGGGCCACTCTCCGGGACGTCGTCGTGGAAGACTGCGAGATTGCGAACGTCAGCCACACGGGCTTGAAGTTCACCGCCCCGACCAACGGCATCCGGAACGTCACCGTCGAGCGGTTGCGCGTGCGCGACACCGGCGGCCCGGGCGTGCAGATGTCCGGCCTGCGTGGCGGGCGCTTCCGCGAACTGGACGTGAACGGCTCGGGCAGCACGAACGACACGCGGAACTGGGGACGCGGCAGCGGCCTGTGGACCTGGCAGACGAGCGACGTGGTGATCGAGCGGAGCCGGTTTCAGAACGCCAACGGCCCCGGCGACTCCGCCGGGGTTCACATTGATTACCACTGCCGCGACATCATCGTGCAGCACATTCTCAGCGCGAACAACGCGGGCGGGTTCTGCGAGGTGCTCGGCAACAACCACAACATTGCCTACCGCTACAACATCAGCGTGAACGACGGCCACCGCGTGAAAGGCCGGAACGGCGCGTTTCAGGAGGGCAAAATTTTCTGGTTGAGCGGCTACACCGGCGACAGAAGCCCGCGCATCGGCCCGTTCAACACCTACTTCTACAACAACACGATTTTCGTCCGCGAAGACATCGTGGCCAAGTTCACCGTGGCCCCCACCGCGCGCGGCGTGCTCATCGCCAACAACATTTTTCACATCCAGGGCCGCAGCCTGACGGTGCCGGGGGATCAGAACCGCCCGGACGTTGGCCCCGTCTCCGGCATCTCCAACGTGGTGTTCCGGAACAACCTGTTTCTGCGCCGGGACAACTGGCCGACGGATTCCGGATTGGCAGACACCGCCCCGCTGGTGGGCGATCCGGAATTCGCGAACGGCGGCGGGCTGCGGCTGGAAGACTACCTGCCGCAAAACGTCGGCCTCATTCGCGATCGCGGACTCGTCATTGAACGCCTCCCCGGCGACCCCCACGGGCTGCCGGGCGGGTTGCGCGTCGAACGGGACATCTTGGGCAACGAAATCACGGGGCGTCCGGATTTGGGTGCCGTTGATTTGCCCGGGCCGGCCGTCAGCGGCGCGGTTTCTCCTGCCCGGTAGGAGTGCCCCTCTGTTCCCCGATACGCGCCGAGCCGGTTGCGTGGGGCCGTCTCAATGCCCGTGTGGCTGGTGTTCCTGGATGTATTCCTGCTTGAGGCCCAGCTTCTCCGGCGCGTGCAACACGAGCATCTTCATGCGGACGTCGGAGGGCACGTCTTTCCGCGTCAGCTTCGAGACGATGATCATCAGCCCGATGGCCAGCGGCACGGCCCAAATGGCGGGCTGCTCGCACAGGATGCGCAGGAGCGGATGCGCCGCCCAAAACTCGTTCAGCGGTTTGAAAAGGCTGAACAGCTCGCCCGTCCGCCCGGGAGCGTTGGCCAGCGTGGTGAAGCTCGTAAGCGAGATGGCGGTGACGGCGCTCAAACCGCCCGCCAGCATCCCGGTGGCCGCGCCCTTCATCGTCAAATTGCGCCACCAGACGGCCATGAACAGCAACGGGAAATAACTCGCCGCCGCGATGGCGAACGCCTGGCCCACCATGAAATTGATCTCCAACGCCTCAACCTGTGTGCCGCCCACCACCGCCCCCGCGCCCAGCACGACGGCCGAGAGCTTGAACATCTTCATGCGCTGCTCGGGCGTGGATCGGGGCCGCAGCATTCGGCCATAGACGTCGTGGGCCATCGCGCCGGTCATGGAGACGAGCAGGCCGCTGAACGTGCTCATAAACGCCGCGAACGCGCCGGCGCAGGTGATGCCGGAGAGGATCGAGCCGAGCGGCGCATATTTGTCATTCAACAGACGCGGGAGTTCGAGGACGATCTTGTCCGTGCCCTTCGCGCCGATGCCGGCATAAAGCTCGGGGAACAGGTTGCGCCCCATGACACCGAACACGGGCGGGAAGACGTAGAAAATCCCAATGAGAATCATCACCCACATGGTGGTGCGCTTGGCGGCGACGCCGTCGGGGTTGGTGTAGAAACGCACCAGGATGTGCGGCAACCCGGCGGTGCCACAGACCAGCGCAATGATGAGCGAGTAGGTGTAGAGCAATGAATACGGCTTGGCCGCGTCGCCCGTGATGCCAGCGGCGTTGGCGGCTTTGGTGGTAAGCGGGCCAAAGGGGGAAAGCCAGGTGGCATCGGCGGGGGCTTTGGCCGGCAATTCCTGACGGCCGATGGCTGAAGCGGCCTCCACGGTTCGCGAAACGTCACCCGATGAAATCATCCCAATCGGAGCCGCAGATTGACTGTTGGCTTGGAGCTGAATGCCGTAGTGCCCATACACCGCCATGAGCACGAAGACGGGCACCGAGATGGCAAACATCTTGAGCCAGTATTGGAAGGCCTGCACCAGCGTGATGCCCTTCATGCCGCCCAGGGCGACGTTGAGGGTGATGACCGCGCCCACCAGCACCACGCCCACCCAATACGGCAGGCCGATCAGCGCATTACCCGCGGCATCGTGCGCGAGGCAGAAGTCGGGAAGAACGCCGCGCAAATCCACCTTGTCGAAGATGTAGGCCAGCGTCACCCCCGCACCTTTCATCTGCGGCATCGTGTAGAAGAAGCCGATGAACAGCACGAAACAGACGGCGATTTTGCGAAATAGCGGCGAGTCGAACCGGCCCTCGGCAAAATCCGGAATCGTATAAGCCCCAAAGCGCCGCAGTGGTCCGGCGATGAACAGCAGCAGGAACAGATAACCGCACGCGTAACAGACCGGATACCAGAGCGCATCATAGCCGCTGGACATGACCATGCCGGCAATGCCCATGAAACTGGCGGCGCTGAGGTATTCGCCGGAAATGGCGCTGGCGTTCCAGCCCACGCTCACGCTGCGGCCCGCGACAAAGAAATCGCTGGCGGTCTTGGATTTTCCTGCCGACCAGAAGCCCATCCAGATCGTCACCAGAACGGTGAGGGCGCTGAAGGTGAGGATGTAGGGGTCGAGGGTGGCGAGGATAGGCGTCATGCTGTCGTTCTTTGAAAGTGGGAGAGTGAGAAAGTGGGCCGGTGGGATTGCATGGCCAGCGGGCAGAGAGAATCGCTCCCATTCCCGATTGCACGCCTGCTGACCTTCAATGGGTTCATACGGCAGTTTATCTGGATGCAGATGCCGCCGTCTTGTGCAGCAACCACGGCTCGGGCCGGTTGCCCATGTGGACGAGTTTGCCGAGAATGCGGTCGCACAGCCGGTGCAGATGGCGACCTTCGATTTCGCTCAGGTATTCGCAATCCACGGCATGCCTCCCCCCAACTTGACTCTCGGCGGCTTCCCCTTCCGCTTCGTTGAGCTTGTTCACAAAAGCAGCCTCATATTTGCGGCGGCGCCAGGCCTCGGCCATGAGGGCACTGACGGCGCGCGATGCCCGCCGCCCTTGGTCGGACAAAGCATACTTTTCCTCGGTCGGAAACCGTTTGGAGGCGGTAAAGAACGGGCGCGAAAGGTCGCGGGCCAGTTGGAACACCTCCAACTGCCAGTGATGAGCGATTTTCGGTTTGCTCGCCAGAAGCATGCTCCCACCCTTTTTCTCACTTTCCCACTTTCCCATTTTCAGCCTTTGGCCCCATGACCTCCTCCACCTCGCTCTGCTCCAGCGCGATCGAGCGGCGGATGAAATAAAACGAAATGACCCAGACGGCGGGAAAGAAGCCGATGCCCAACAGGAACCACGTCAACGTGAAGCCGAAGACGCGCCTGGCCATCAGTTCCGGCGCGAAGTAGTTCGCCAGCGGCAGGCCGAGCAGCACGACCAGAAAGGCGAGCGCGCAGCCAATCGAGAGCTTGAGTTGCTTGCGCATCAGCGAGTGCAAAAACTCCTCGCTGTGCATGTCCATTTTCGGAGGGGTCACGCGCCGGAATATGGGAGATGCTCATGACAAAGTAAATCCGGTGAATGATCATTGGACGAAAAGGGGGCGCATCTCAGTATTTTGCAAGGGGGTGTAAGCGGGAAACAGGTCGTCGGTATGGGTGGAACGGCCAACTTGGCCGTTCTGGGCGGCAACTTGCCGCCCAGTCGTGCGCGC
>JBKBTZ010000112.1:0-11043 GCA_046290825.1 Limisphaerales bacterium | reverse complement strand
GTGAGCGGCGAATATTCGCCGATTCGGCGAATTTGCCAGCGGGAAATTCGACATTTTTTACCAGGGTCGCCGCCGGGAACAGCGGCCCGTTTCCCTCGGGAATCATCGGTTAACAAACGCCCCGTAGCGGCAGTCGGCAGACCGCCGATGACCTCTCGGGCGGCCCTCCTTCGCTGAAGCTACGGAGGGCAGGCGCGGCTGGCGGGTCCTGCAGATGAGATGGCGGCGCTCTGCCGAGGCGCCGCTACCTTTGGCGGTAGCGCAGGTTTCCCAACCTGCCGTATCGCCGACTTCCCAGTCGGCAAGGCGCTCTGAACTTCGGCAAGTTCCCGTGAAGAATGAGCGCGGTGGGTAGGCGGAAGTTGCTGCGGACGGGGCCGTCCGCGCGCCGGCAGAGCGGAGCTCGGATGTCCTCATCCGCAGCCGCGTGGCTGGTCGTGGGGCTGCAGCGCCGGAGTCCGACGCCTATCTGCCAACCGGCGAAAAGTCAGAGATGTCGGCGCTCTCCCGAGCCACCGCTACGGATGCTGTAGCGGCGGTCGGGAGACCGCCGGTGACTTTTCGGGCGGTAGGGGCCTGACGGGTGAGATGGAAATCACGCCACTCCCCCGCGCCGCAGCCAGCCTTCCGCATCGGCGGCGACCACTTCCGGATGCAGGTTTTCCGCAAAACAATACGCCACGTCCTCCGCCAGTTCAGGATGCGCCAGCAGGCGGCGGGCGTTGGTGGACTTTTCCAGCGCGGCGGGCAGGTCATGCTGGTTGGCGGCGAACAGGTCGGCGGCAAAGCTGGCGGAATCGGTGAAGCGGGCTTGAGGGTTCAGCCCGCGTAACCTCTCGCACAGCGCCCCGGCGGCCAGGCAATCCTCGAAGGCCACATTTTCCCCCGTCCCGCTGCACACCAGCACCACGCGGTCCGCGTTCAAGCGGGCCAGATGGCGCGCGGTGGCGGAGAGATTCAGAAACGAACCGGCCAGCAGATGCCGTGCGCCCTGACAGGCGGCAAACGCGCGGGTGCCGTTGGTAGTGGTCGAGACGATGCGGCGCCCCGCCACCCGCGCGGCGGTGTATTCGCGGGGCGAGTTCCCGAGGTCAAAGTCCACCCCGCCGGTTTGCGCGGCGGTGATGCGGAGGCCGTCCCGTTCGCCCGCCAGCAACACCGCCGGATCCGCCGCCCGCACCGCCAGCGCATCCGCAATGCTGCCGACCGGGCGCACGGCCTGCGCGCCCCGGGCCAGCGCGGTCACGATGGTGCTGGTGGCGCGGAGCACGTCGAAGACGACGCACGCGGTGTCATCGAGCGGTTGCTGGCGGAGCCAGTCGAATTCGGCGGGGGTGAAGGTGACTTCGATGTGCATGGGGTTGGGCGGGGCGGCGTTGCGGCGATTCAATCCGGTAACGGGACGACGGGTTGGCGCGTCCGCAGGTAGTGAAACAGGTATTGCTGCGCGAGACCAGCGTGCGGACCGAAATGGCTGGCGGCGAACTGTTCGAGCCGGGCGCGACGAACCCGGCGGCGAGGGAAGTAAAGCTCGCGCAGCGCCCGCTCCACCCAGACGTCAATCGGGAAGGCGGCGTCGAATCCCAGGGAAAAGAGCAACACGCAATCGGCGATTTTCCGGCCCACGCCCGGGCAGGTCATCAGCGCAGCGCGGGCCGTGGCCAGTGGCAGCCCCGGCAGGGCGGCGAGGTCGGGTTCGCCGACAACGAGGCGTTGCGCCGTGGCGCGCAGGTATTTGGCGCGGAAGCCCAGCTTGCAGGCGCGCAGCTCCGCTTCGCTGGCGGCGGCGAGGCGTTCGGGCGAGGGAAACCGGAACCAGTCCGGGGCGGGCGCAGCGACCGGTTCCCCAAACCGCGTGCAGAGCAGTTCCACGCATTGCCGGATTTGCACGATCTGTTTGGTCGAACTGAGGATGAAGCTGGCCAGACATTCCCACGGCTCCTGCCGCAACAACCGCAACCCGCGACCATGCGCCACCGCCGCCCGCAACGGCGCGTCCTCGGGAAACGTGGCGAGTTGGCCCGCGAGGTCGTCGTCCAGCCGGAGGTAGTTTCGCAGCCAGTTCCAGTCGCGGACCGGCTCGGTCACGGTCGCGTGAATCGCTTCGTTCGCGGCCTGTTCCAGCCGGACCCAGCGGCCATCCACCACCGCCTCCCAGCCCTCGCCAACAGGCCGCCAGCGAAACGCCTGGCCGCAGGTCAGCGTGGCGGCGAGGTCGTAATCGCGCACGGGGAAAACGGTCCGCATCATGGCGCGGCAGCATGGGCGGCGGACGGAACTTTGGCAACGAGGGGCGTTCCCCGGTGCTTCCGAACGTGGTTCGGTCACCCTGCCCGGTTCGGAAAGTTCCGCAAAAGCACACAAATGGGTGATTGCGCCCGCGCCGCCGAACCGCAAACCCTTCCGCATGGCGAACCTCGTCACGGAAGTCCTGCCCACGCACACCCCCGCGCTACTCGCGGAGGCCGTGCGCCGGGCTGTGGAACGGCTTCGTGCCGGCGACCTCGTGGCGCTGCCCACGGAGACGGTCTATGGGCTCGCGGCCAACGCCTTTGACGCCGCCGCGGTGGCGCGCCTGTTCGCCGTGAAGGGCCGCCCCGCGCACAATCCCGTGATCTGTCACGTGGCCAGCGCCGCGCTGGCGCGCCGCTGCGCCGCCGAATGGCCGCTGCTGGCGGACAAACTGGCCGCCGCCTTCTGGCCCGGCCCGTTGACGCTGGTGCTGCCGCGCGCCGTGACGATTCCCGACGTGGTGACCGCCGGCGGACACACGGTGGGCATCCGCTGGCCCGCCCATCCCGTAATGCAGGCGGTCATTGCGGCGTGTGATTTCCCGTTGGCCGCCCCCAGTGCCAATCTCGCCAGCCAGCTTTCGCCCACCACGGCCGCGCATGTGCTCCGGCAGTTGGATGGACGCATCCCGCTGGTGCTGGATGGCGGCCCCGCGCAGGTCGGCGTGGAATCCACTGTGCTCGACATCAGCGGCAAGCCGCCCCGCCTGCTCCGCCCGGGGATGATCCACGAGGAGGCGCTGCTGGCCGTGACCGGAGAACTGGCCACGGGCCCGCACACCGGCGTGCTCCGCAGCCCCGGTTTGCTGCGGAAACATTACTCGCCCCGCGCCCCCTTGTTGCTGTTGCGCTGGCACGACGACGCTGACCTCCGGGCGCAGATGCAGGCGCGGGGCGTCGTGCCCGCGCGCACCGCCGTGCTGGCCCACGCACACCCGCCCGAGGCCGGCGAGTTCCAGCGGGTGGCGCTGCTGCCCCGCGAAGCCGCCGCCTACGCCCGCGCCCTCTACGCCGAACTTCACCACGCCGACGCCGGCGAACCGCACTGGATCGTGGTCGAAGCCCCCCCCGACGACCCCGAATGGCGGGCCATCACCGACCGCCTCACGCGCGCCGCCGCGTGATCCTCCCACAGGCCGCCCGCCCAACGGTCCCTTGGCTCACCCAAATCGGGTAACGGCAGCGGGGCGAATCCGAATTTCTCCCCGGCCCCGCGCGCATTCGAATTGGTCGCCCTCCGCGGGGCGGCACGCCGGAGCGCGGACGACCTCGTCCGCAGCAGTGTGGCAAGTTATGCGCTTTGTTACCCCAAGCTGGCTCCGATCTGCCCGGCGACAAGAGGTTTGGGCACGGCGGACTCTTGGAGGTGGCTGCGGCGGATGAGGGCATCCACGCTCCGCGGCCGAAGCCCGCAGACAGCCACCATTCCGGCCAGCAAAAAGAAGGTGCGCCCTTGGCCGCCGCTCCGAATAAAAACGGAATTGAAGCTGCGCTTAACCACTGTATAATCCAATCAATCACTCGGAAATCGGACGGCGCCCGGAAACCAACCCGCAAAATCTCCCTGCGTCACTCGGGAACAGTCATGAACTGCCCGAACGCTCTCCCACGAAGCCCTTCGCCTTTCCTCCGCACAACGCCCAGCAACCAGCAATCCCCTGAACCCCTCCGCCCCGGACGCAACATGAAAGGCGTGCGCCAAACCCGAATTACGAAATCCGAAACCCGAAACTTGGACCCCCAACCCTAATCAGCCATGAAACGCGCTAACTCCACAGCCTTCGGCTGCCTGCTGTCCGCCTTTCTCCTTCATCCTTGCCTCTTGCCCGCCCAAACCTCCGCCTTCACCTACCAGGGGCGGCTGGATGACGGCGGCGCGCCCGCCAACGGCCGTTACGACTTCATCGTGACGGACTTTGACGCCGCCACCGACGGTTCCTCCACCGCCTTCAACCTTGTCACCAACATTGGCGTCACCAACGGCCTCTTCACCCTCGCGTTGGACCTGACCGCGCTGGCCTTCCCCGGTGCCGACCGCTGGTTGGAGATTAGCGTCCGCACCAACGGCGGCGGTGGCTTCACGACCCTCAGCCCGCGCCAGCGCGTCACCAGCACGCCCTACGCGATTTTTTCGCACGGAGCCAATGCGGCGGGTTTGAGTGGGACGATTCCACCAGCCAGTATTGGCAGCGGCTCAATTGCTTCAACCATGCTGGCTCCCGGGTCTGTCGGCACCAGTCAACTGGCAGATGGTTCGATTACGGCCTCCAAAATGTTCACGACCACCAATCCCGCGCCGACCTATCCGGTGGTGACCACTTTTACCAATCCCACGCCGATGTCTGGCGATTATTTCGGCGCCCGGCTGGCGGTGGTGGGCAATGATCGCGTATTGATCGGCGCGACGGGAGACGACACGGGGGCAACCGGGGCGGGGGCGGCGTATTTGTTCAATGTCAACGGCAACTTGCTGCTCACAATCACCAATCCCACGCCTGATCTTGGCGAGCATTTTGGCCGGGCCGTGGCGGCCTTGGGGAGCGACCGGTTGGTGATTAGTGCTCCCCAGATGGGATCGGGTTTTTTGCGGGACGTGGCCGTGTATGTATTTTCAACCAATGGCACGCTGTTGACCACAATCACAAACCCTTTCCCGGAGGCGCAGGACCGGTTCGGCTACACCGTCGCCGTGATGGAGGGTGGCAATCTGCTGGTCGGCGCTCCGGCTCACGATGGCGGCGTTCCCGGGCGCGGCGCGGTCTATCTGTTCGCCACCAACGGAACGCTGCTGACGACTTTCACCAACCCCCCGTTACCCAGCGGGTATTATGGGTTAGCTCTCGGTGAGACACTGGTTCCTTGGGGGAATGATCGGGTTCTGATCGGTGACAGCACGGCGGGAGGACGCGTGTATCTGTTCACCACCAATGGAAACTTGGTGAACATTTTCACCAATCCAGCACCAGATCCTTATGACTATTTCAACAACCGTTTTGGTGAATCCATCGTCCCCGTGGGCAATGACCGAGTGCTGATCGGTGAGCCGGGTGTTAATGGTAACATCGGGCTGGTTTATCTGTTCAACACGAACGGCGAGTTGTTGCTCACTTTCTCCAATCCCCTGCCCTCGGCCGAGTATTTTGGCAGTTCGTTGGAGGTGGTGGGAGACCGTATCTTCATTGCCGCGGAAGGTGCATACGTCGGCGGTCCCGGTTCCGGGGCAGTTTATGTTTTCAACACCAATGGTGTTTTGCAGGCCACGTTGCGCAATCCAGTTCCAAACAGCTATGCCGGATTTGGTAGTGCTTCGCGTTTGTTGGGAAACAGCCACTTGCTGGTGGGTGCGCCTTCTGGTGGGGCGGAATCAGGCGGGGTTGTCCACCTGATCGCGCTGACGGCCGTCGAAACCTACACGCCGGGATTGATTGCTGCCGGCGTTCGCGCCGGAGCCATCACGGGCACCAGTCTCGCCGACAATTCAGTCGGTTCTTCGACCATTTTGGATGGCTCCATCACCGTCAACGACCTGGACACGTCAACTTTCGCCGGCACCTTCTGGAAAGTGGGAGGCAATGCCGGCGGGGCTAATTACTACAACGATTTTCTTGGCACGACCGACCGACGGTCGCTGAATTTCAAAGTTTACGGACGTGACGCGATGCGGTTTGTGCCCGGCGGGCCGTTTGGAAACAGCACACCCAACATTGTTGCGGGTGATGAAAACTGGATGGCCCCCGAAATTAGCGGGGCCAGCATCCTGGGCGGCAACAACAACGAGGTTAATTCCAACATTAGTTCCATTGCGGGGGGGGCGGCGAATGAAATTCATGCCTATTCCAGCTTCATTGGCGGTGGGCAGCAGAATGTTGTTGGAAATGCTGCTACTCACAGCGTGGTTGCCGGTGGCCAGCAAAATAGTGTGGGCACGAATTCCACATACACCGTGATTGGCGGCGGCGGGCAGAACACGGTTGGAGCGAACTCGATGGGTTCCACCATCAGCGGTGGTAGAAGCCAAGAAGTCGGTGATGCTGCGGCCTATGCCGCGATCGGCGGTGGATTCAATAATCATGTTGATGGCGGATATGCCGCAATCGCGGGTGGTATGAATAATGTTGCGGAGGGTTTCTTCAGCACTATCGGCGGCGGGCAAGGGAACAACATTGCCGGCGGCGGGTTGCATGCCACCATTCCTGGCGGCCGGGAGAATGCTGCCACGGCCGCTCACACTTTCGCCGCCGGACGGCGGGCAAAGGCTGTCCACCAGGGTTCGTTTGTATGGGGAGACTCAACGGCCGCCGACGTCTATTCAGAAGCCGCCAACTCGATAACCTGCCGGGCCTCGGGTGGCTACTGGCTGTATAGTAACGACTCTCTGACTTCGGGCGTGCGGCTAAATGCCGGGGGCACATCCTGGTCCGTAATATCGGATCGCAACGTCAAAAAGGATTTCGCTCCCATTAATGCGGTGGACATCCTGGAAAAACTGGCCGCCCTCCCCATCACGCAGTGGCATTACAAGTGGGAGAATGCGGAAACCACGCCGCACATCGGTCCAATGGCACAGGACTTCAAGGCTGCCTTTTATCCCGGCAGCGATGACCAATCCATCACCACCCAGGAAGCCGACGGCGTCGCCCTCGCGGCAATTCAGGGCTTGAACCAGAAGCTGGCTGACGAATTAAAACGCCGAGACGCGGAGAACGCCGAGTTAAAGGCCCGCCTGGAAAAACTTGAACAACTGCTCAACGAGAAATTGAACGGAGGTGCAAAATGAGCCGCGCGATGACAAATCCCAAAGCCGAAAAGCGAAGCCCGAACGAAAGCCGGACGCCGAAAGCAAAGCCCATTCCTGATCGGCACGGAAGCGCTTCGGATTTCGGCCTTCGGGCTTGTTTCGGATTTCGGATTTCGGCCTTCGGATTTCTTCTGGCCGTGCATTCCGCCTTTGCCCAGAGCTACTCCATCCCTTGGCACACGATTGACGGCGGCGGGGGCACCAGCACCGGCGGCGTGTATCGCGTCACCGGCACCATCGGCCAACCCGACGCCGGCGGGCCGATGACCAACGGCCAGTATGCCGTCACCGGCGGTTTCTGGGCGCTGCCCCAGGCCGTCCAGACGGCCGGTGCGCCCACCCTCACCATCACGCCGGCCAGTCCGGGCTTTGCCACCGTCTCATGGACGCCCGCCACTGGCACCAACTGGATTCTCCAAGAACGCCTCAGCCTCACCGCAGGCACTTGGACCAATTCGCCGAGCGGTTGGACCAACCCTGTCGTCGTCCCCGCCACCCCACCCGCGAAGTTTTACCGCCTGTTCAAACCCTAACCCTTCTCATTTTCACCACCTCGACTCATCAAACCAATTATTTGTGAAGCTGCTCACCCACCTCAAACTCCGCGCCCTCGCCGGCTTCGCCGCGCTGGCGCTCGCGCTCCCCGCCGCCGCCACGTTCATCGGCATTGACGGCACGACGCCCGCCGGACTGGGCGCAATCGGCCCGGGTCATCACGCCCGCGTGCGCGCCGGCCAGGTCTGGCTCGACGGGCAACTGGAAATCTTTTTCCCGCACAGCTTCATGGCCGCGCCCGCCCAGACCTACGAAATCATCACCGTCACCAACCCGCAAAGCCCGGTGAGCGGCCTGCACGGGCGTTTCCGCAACGTCCGCGAGGGCGACCCCGTGGCGCGGGTGGGCAACGTGGCCTTGTTCCTGACCTACGCCGGGGGCGACGGCAACGACGTGGTGCTGCGCGCCTGGCCGGTGGAGCGACTGGAGAATCCGCGCCTCGTCACCGGCGGCCAGTTCGCGTTCGACCTGCCCACGCAACCGGGCCGCACCCATTACATCGAATCCGCCGATGACCTGCGCGGCTCGTGGGACATCGTATTGAGCGTCCCCGGCGACGGCGCGACGCACGCGCTGCTGCTGCCCGCCATCAGCACCGCCGGCGGGCGCGTCCATCGCTCCCGCTGAAATACTTGCCGCTTAAACCTGAAACAACTGAACCACTCCGCACCGTGAAACACATGATCCGTATCCGGAACCCGAAACTCGAAACCCGCAACGGAAATTCCGCCCACCGCTGGGCGGGCCGCGCATTTTGCATTTTGCATTTTGCCTTCTGCCTTTCCGTCGCCGCCCAGGGCACGTCCTTCACCTACCAGGGGCGGCTCGACACCAACGGCGTGCCGCTCAATGGCACGGTCACGTTGCGCCCCACCCTCTGGGATGCGAGCAGCGGCGGCACGCTCGTCGCCGGCAACAGTCCCACGGATTTCCTCGCAACCCTCACCAACGGCCTGTTCACCGCCACGCTGAACTTCGGCGGCGCCGCGTTCAACGGCCAGCCGCGCTGGCTGCAATGGGAGGTGAGCCACGGCGGCGGCCCCTTCACGACGCTCGCCCCGCGGCAGCCCGTCACGCCCGCGCCCTACGCGATGATCGCCGGCAACGTTTCGGGCGTCATTGCCAACAGCTCGCTGCCGGCCAGCCCCAGCTTCTCCGGCACCGTGGCAGCCCTCGGCTTCGCCGGCGGCGGCGCGGGCTTGACCGGCCTCAACGCCAGCGAATTGACCAGCGGCACCGTGCCCGCCGCCGCGCTGGCCAACGCCTGGAAAATCACCGGGAACAGCAGCACCACCCCCGGCACGCATTTCGTCGGCACGACGGACAATCAGGCGCTAGAAATCAAGGTCAACAACCAGCGCGCCCTGCGGGTGCAGCCGAACGCCACCGCGCCCAACCTCATCGGCGGGTTCGGCGGCAACGTCATCACCGGCGGGTCGTCTGGGTCGAGCATCAGCGGCGGCGGCGCGGTCAGTTTCACGAACCTCATCAGCGCCGCCAGCTACGCCACCATCGGCGGCGGGCGCAATAATCAGATCCGGGATGGCGCGTCCGACTCGTTCATTGGCGGCGGAGCCAACCACCAGATCGAAGGCGCCTTGCGCGCGGCCATCGTCGGTGGCAATGACAACTGGATTCAAGCCAACAGCGATTGGGCGTTGATTGGCAGCGGCTCTCAAAATGTCATCCAATCCAACAGTTATGGTGCCGCCGTCGTTGGTGGCGCGGAAAACCAGATCGGCCCTGATGGGGGGGCCAGCATTATCGGCGGCGGCAAGCTCAACCAAATCCAGAGAGGCTCCCAGCACGACGTCCTGGTCGGGGGCTTTCTCAACTTGATCGGCACAAACGCTTCCTACAACTCCCTCGTCGGCGGCTACCAGAACTCCATTGCCAACAACATCTCCGACGCTGTCCTGGGCGGAGGAAGGTTCAATTCCATCAATTCCCAAAGCGTCTTCATCGGCGGTGGCCAGCAAAACTCAGTGGGCGCCAATTCGCCCTATGCCGCGATCGTGGCCGGCAAGCAAAACGCTGTGGGGCAGGACGCGGACCAGAGCTTCATCGGGGGCGGCCAGTTTAACTTCATTTCCTACGGCACGTTCACCTCATTGATCGCCGGCGGTTACGGCAACACCGTGGATCACGACGCGGAATCGGCGGTCATCGGCGGTGGCCGGCAAAACGTCATCGCCGCTAATGGCGACTTTGCCACCATTCCCGGCGGCTGGTTCAATACTGCCACTAATTTCGCTTTTGCCGCAGGGCGTCGCGCCAAGGCTCTCCACACGGGGGCATTCGTCTGGGCCGATTCCACTGACGCCGATTTCAACTCCACCACCGCCAACCAGTTCAACATCCGTGCCACCGGCGGCGTGCGCTTCGTCACCGACGGCGCCGGCATGACCCTCGACGGCCAGCCCCTGGCCAGCGGCACCAATTTCGCCCGCCTCAGCGCCAGCCAGACCTTCACCGGCACGAACCTGTTCACCGAGCGCGTCGGCATCGGGGTCACCTCGCCGTTGCGCTCGCTCCATGTGCGCGACATCTCCGGCGGGCTCGGCGGCGATATTCAGGTGGGCAGCACCTCCGCCGACGGCACCAGCAAACTCGTCCACTTTGGCGACGCTCATGCCAGCGGCCGCGGCTACGTGGCCATCGGCGAAACCGGGGCTGACGACCGCATGGAACTCACCGCCGGCACCTTCGTCTTCACCAATCTGAGCCAGAGCGGCCGCGTGGGCATCGGCCGCCTTCCTACGGCCAACAAGCTCGAGGTCGAGGGGGACGCCTCCAAGACCACCGCCGGCTCGTGGCTCGCCAACTCCGATGCCCGCATCAAGCAGGACATCCAGCCCATCACCGGCGCACTGGAAAAGCTGGACCGCGTGCGCCTCGTGAGCTTCCGCTACACCGACGCCTACCGCGCCGCCCATCCCTCCGCCACCGACCGCCGCTACCTCAACGTCGTCGCCCAGGAATTCCGCGAGGTTTTCCCCGACCATGTGAAATCCAGCGGCGAGAAACTGCCCGACGGCTCGGAGATTCTGCAGGTGGACACCTACCCGCTGACCATCTACACCGCCGCCGCCGTGCAGGAACTCCGCGCCGAAAACGCCGCCCTCAAGGCCAGGTTGGAAAAACTCGAACAACTCCTGAGCCAACAACTCAACCCGAAAACGCCATGAACAACTTGAAACCTGAAACTCGAAACTCAAAACTCGGGGTTTTGCGCGTCGCTTTCTGCTTTCTGCTTCTCCATTTCTGCTTTTCGGCCCTCGCCCAGTATTCCATCCCCTGGCAGACGATTGACGGCGGCGGGGGCACCAGCACCGGCGGCGTCTATCGCGTCACCGGCACCATCGGCCAGCCCGACGCCAGCGGGCCGATGACCAGCGG
>JBKBTZ010000111.1:0-11058 GCA_046290825.1 Limisphaerales bacterium | reverse complement strand
CAGCGGCTAAAATCGGCAGCCCAACCGGCCCCCTTCCCCCCTCCAACCCGTCCCGCCGGTGATGACCCGTCACCGGCTCGGCGTAGCTTCGCCTTCAACTGCCGTTTTTAGGTTGAAAGCAACGACACGACCCTTTACGCCGACGAACAAGAGATTGGGGGGGGCCATGTTCTGTTCCTTGCAAAGCTGACACAGCGAACACCAAGTGCAACGCCAGCCACCGTAGTAGAGCTGCGTTGGTCCGGCAAGCCCGGCGCGCACGCCGCACTTTCCTTCCCCGTGCCGCTGGCGCACTGTTTCCGCGTGCAAACGCTCCTCGTCACCGGCGGCGCGGGCTTCATCGGCTCGAACCTCGTCCGCCATCTCCTGGCCGCCACGCCGCACCGCGTGGTGAACGTGGACAAGCTCACCTACGCCGGCAACCTCGACTCGCTTGCGGACGTGATGCGCCACCCGCGCCACCAGTTTGTGCGGGCGGACATCGCGGATGGCGGCGCGTTGCGCGAGATCTTCCAGGCGCACTCCCCGGACGCCGTGCTGCATCTGGCCGCGGAATCGCACGTGGACCGTTCGATTGACGGCCCGGGCGAGTTCATCCGCACGAACATCGAGGGCACGTTTCAACTGCTCCAGGCTGCGCGCGGCCACTGGCAGGCGCTGCCGCCGGAGCGTCGCGCGGCGTTCCGCTTCCTGCATGTCTCGACCGACGAGGTGTTTGGCGCACTTGGGCCGGACGACCCGGCCTTTTGCGAAACCACGCCCTACGACCCGCACTCGCCCTACAGCGCGAGCAAGGCCGCGTCCGACCACCTGGCCCGCGCGTGGCACAGCACCTATGGCCTGCCGGTGCTGGTGACGAATTGCTCGAACAATTACGGCCCGTATCAATTCCCCGAGAAGCTGATTCCGGTGGTCATCCTCAAGGCGTTGCGCGGCGAGCCGATTCCCGTGTATGGCCGGGGCGAGAATGTCCGGGACTGGCTCTACGTCACGGACCATTGCGCGGCCCTGCGCAGCGTGCTGGAACGCGGCGCGGTGGGGGAAACGTATTGCATCGGCGGCAACTGCGAGCGGCGCAACCTCGACCTCGTGCGGGACATTTGCGCCCTGATGGATGAGCTGCGCCCCATTGCGAGCAGTCCGCTGGCCGGGCGGGTGGCGCGTCATGCCGACCTCATCACCTTCGTCGCCGACCGGCCGGGCCACGATTTCCGCTACGCGATGAACGCGGAGAAAATCCGTCGCGAGCTTGGCTGGCAGCCCGCCGAACGGGGCGACACCGGCCTGCGGAAAACCGTTCAGTGGTATCTGGAAAACCGCGCGTGGTGGGAACGGATTCTGGCGGGGGAATATCGGTTGGAGCGCCAGGGACAGGCGGGCGGGAAATAGTTTCAGACGTCGTCGGCTCGAGCTTTGGGGCTTGGCAGGCGCACTGCCCGCGCAGTTGCGATTGCCGCCGCTCCCGTGGACACTGCGTCCCGATGATTGTCGAACTCATCAACACCGGCTCGGAATTGATGCTGGGCCGCACCCTGAACACCCACCAGCAATGGCTCTGCCGCCAACTGGCCGACCGGGGCTATGTGGTCTCCCGACAGGTGGCCATTGCCGACGCGGGTCCTGCCATTCAACAGGCCGTGCGCGAATCACTGGGCCGCGCGGACCTCATCCTCGTCACCGGCGGTTTGGGACCGACCTCGGACGATGTGACGCGGGAACTCATCGCCGACCTGCTGGGCAAACCGTTGCGGGAAGACCCGGCCGTTGTGGCCTCTTTGAAGGCGTTTTTCGCCGCGCGCAACCGGCCGATGCCCGCGCGCAACCTCGTGCAGGCGCAGGTGCCGGAGGGCGCGTTGGTGCTGCCCAATCCGCACGGCACCGCCCCCGGCCTGGCGATGAAAGTCGAGCAGCGCGCGACCCCGCAATGGCTCATCCTGTTGCCCGGGCCGCCGCGCGAGTTGCAACCGATGTTTCTCGAACAGGTGGTGCCGTTGCTGCAACGCGAGTTCCCGGCGGAGACATTTGTCTGCCGCACTCTGCGGACGTCCGGGCTGGGCGAGTCGGCGCTGGCGGAGTTGATTGACGCGCCGTTGCAGCCGCTGATTGGCGAGGGCTTGGAACTGGGTTATTGCGCCCGCCCCGGCCAGGTGGACGTGCGCTTGGCGGCGCGCGGGCCGCAGGCCGAGCAGGTGGTGGCGCGGGCCGAGGCAATCGTGCAACCATTGCTGGCGGAGCACGTCTATGGCTGCGACGAGGTGGACTTGGAAACGGCGCTGATCCGCGAACTGACGCGGCGGAGCCGGACGCTCGCGCTGGCCGAGTCCTGCACCGGCGGGTTGCTGGCGCACCGGCTGACGAATGTGCCGGGAGCCTCCGCCGTTTTGCTGGCGGGATTGGTCACTTACGCGAACGCCGCGAAGGAGCGGTTCGCCGGCGTGCCGCCGGAGTTGATCGCGACGCACGGCGCGGTCAGCGAACCGGTGGCGCGCGCGCTGGCCGAGGGCGCGCGGCGGGCGACGGGGGCGGATTACGGCGTGGGCATCACCGGCATCGCCGGACCCGGCGGCGGCTCACCGGACAAACCCGTGGGGACGGTTTTCCTGGCGGTGAGCAGTGCGACCGGCACGGCGGTGAAGCGGCAATGGAACCAGTTTGATCGCGTGACGTTCAAGGAGGTCACGACGCAGCAGGCGCTGAACCTGTTGTGGCGGCAGGTGCGGAACGGGTGAGTCCACGGCGCGGAGGCAGCGGGCCGCAAAGCGCAAAATCCGGGCAAACTTGGACAAATTTGGTTGAGCCGGCGCGGGGCGGTGAGCACACGGTGGGCACACACGTTCACTCAGGTTCTTCGCGCGCCGTTTCGCGATGCACCGCAACCCGGAGCATTGCCATGAAAACCGTTCCCGCCCTCCCGATCGGTCCCTCGCCTCTCCTGCTCCTCATCGCCCTCGCGCTCATGCCGGGGACCACCCCCGCCCGCAATCCCGTCCGGCAGGCGTTTTTCCAGGTGTATCCCAACGCGGTTGGCACTGTGCTCGACACCGTCCCCAGCCGGCCCGGACACTGCGGCGTTTGCCACTTCAAGTTCGATGGCGGTGGCGCGCGGAATCCTTACGGGTTGACGGTGCAAACCAATCTCAGCCTTGGCAACAGCAACGCCGTCTGGCTTGCTCGCAACCTGGATCCCGACGGCGACGGTGTCACGAGTCACGCCGAAATCACCGACCTGCTCACCTACGCCAACACGCCGACGTTTCCCGGCTACACCAACACCAACGGCATCTCGGCGGTCAACCTCGCCGAAATCTCCGCCCGCCTCGTGCCCGTGGTCGGTGGTGACACCACCCCGCCCGCCGTCACCGTGACCAAACCCAACGGCGGCGAAATCATCATTGCCAACCTCGCCACCAATCTCACCTGGACCGCCACCGACGCCAGCGGTGTGGCCGCCGTCCACCTTTACCTTTCCACCAACAACGGCGCGTCCTGGCATCCAATCGCCCGCAACCTCGCCAACACAGGCACCTTCTCGTGGGTGCCCGCCGATCGGCCCTCCGCGCAGGCCCGCATTCGCGTGGTGGCGACCGACACCTACGGGAACATGAATTTCGACGACAGCAACGGCGCGTTCAGCATCGTTTCGCGGACCGGCCTGGCGCTGGTGGGCACCACGCTGCGGGATTTCGACATGCCGGGCACGCAACCCTTCGAGCATGGGCCGGAGCTGGCTCCCTCCAGCGAATGTGCCACCTGCCACGGCGGCTACGACCCCGCCAAGGAGCCGCACTTCAACTGGCAGGGCAGCATGATGGCCAATGCCTCGCGCGACCTGTTGTTCCAGGCCAACCTCGCGCTGGCCAACCAGGACGCGGCCAACTCGGGCGACCTTTGCCTGCGCTGTCATCTGCCGCGCGGCTGGCTGGGCGGACGTTCCGTCCCGACTGACGGCGGGCGGATGGTTGCCGCGGATGGCGATGGCGTGACGTGCGCGCTGTGCCACGGCATGACCGACCCCGTGTATCGGGCAGGCATCAATCCTACCAACGACCTCGCTGTGCTCGCGGCCTTGACCTTCCCCGGCTCAGAATATGGCAACGGCATGTATGTCATTGACCCCAGCGGCGTGCGGCGCGGGCCTTACAGCGACGCCACGATGGGCCACGCCTCGCTGGGTTCCGCCTTCCATCGCAGCGCGGCCTTCTGCGGCACCTGCCATGACGTCAGCAACCCGGTGTTCACCAAGGATGCCAACGGCGTGTATCAGCCGAACGCGATGGACGCTCACGCCGGGGTGTTTTCGCCGCATTTTCTCGCCCCGGTCGAACGCACCTACAGCGAGTGGCTCAACAGCGATTACAACTCGACCAACGGCGTGTTCGCCCCGGCCTTCGCGGGCAACCGCCCCGGCCAGCGCGTCTCCACCTGCCAGCATTGCCACATGCGCTCAACCTCCGGTTACGTGGCCGACCCAAACGGCAATCCCGGCATCCCCCTCCGCGCGGACATGGCTGTGCATGACATGACCGGCGGCAGCACCTGGATGCCCGCGATGCTGACGAACCTGTTCCCCGGCGAGGTGAACCAGCCGGCCATCCAGGCAGGCATCGAACGCGCAACCTACCTGCTGCAAAACGCGGCCTCCCTGGCCGTCGCCGACGTCGGCGCACAACTCAAGGTCACCGTCACCAACGAATGTGGCCACAAGCTGCCCACCGGCTATCCCGAGGGCCGCCGTGTCTGGCTCAACGTGCAGTTTTATGATGCCGCGAACCAACTGTTGGGCGAATCCGGCGCCTACGATCCTGCCACCGGCGTCCTGACGCGCGACGCCGCCGCGAAAATTTACGAGGTGCATCCCGGCATTGACACCAACATCGCCGGCCTGCTCGGCAAGCCCGCCGCCAAGTCCCTGCATTTCGTCCTGAACAACAAAATCTACACCGACAACCGCATCCCGCCGCGCGGCTTCAACAACACCGCCTACGCGGCCTTCGGCGGCGAACCGGTGGGCCATGAATATGCGGACGGCCAGTATTGGGATGACACCCTCTACGCTCTTCCGCCCGGCGCGGTCCGGGCCGAGGTCAGGCTCTACTACCAGAGCACCAGCAAGGAGTTCGTCGAGTTCCTCCGCACCAACAACGTCACCAACACCAAGGGACAGGAGCTTTACGACCTGTGGAACAACAATGGCAAATGCCCGCCCACGTTGATGGCGGCGCAGACGTGGGTGACGGCGTTCCAGATGCAATCCGCCGCGTTCACGGAGTCGGGCCGCTTCCGCATCGAGTTCCTCTGCCGCCCCGGCCTGACCTACACCATCGAATACAAGGACGCGCTCGACGCGCCGGCCTGGCAAACGTTTGCTGCCAACGGCACGCAGACCCCCGATGGCACGAGCAGCCATTTCGAGGATGACTTCACCACGGCCAGTTCAGGTGGCCCTTCGCCAACCGGCGCACGGTTCTACCGCATCCGATACTTGGCACCCTGACAAGCCGGTCGCCCCGGCATAAGAGGCATTCCGAGCTTAGATTTGCTCGGCACCCGGCATACGGGCTGGGCAGGCCCATCTCGGTTTCGCCTGCACCGCCCTCGATCGTTGCGCCAACTGCTGTGCCACAGCCCCCGCAAGGTGTGCCATGTCGGCGCGAATACTCCGGCGGGAGGAGGTTTCCAACGGTCAGCAATTTTGCGCATGTTGCTGTGGCGGAAACAGTTAAAAATTTTTTTGCCAGACTGGCACCGCCATTGCGATGGGAGAGTGTCAGAACATTTAAGAATTTCGATTTATGGCCAAAGTGCTCGGCATTGACTTGGGAACGACGAACTCCTGCATGGCGGTAATGGATGCGGGCGATCCGGTCGTTCTGGAAAACTCCGAAGGCAAGCGCACCACCCCGTCGGTCGTCGCGTTCACCAAGAGTGGCGAACGCCTCGTCGGCGAGGCGGCCAAGCGCCAGGCCGTCACCAACTCCCGCAACACCATCTACTCGATCAAGCGCTTCATGGGGCGCAAGTTCGACGAGGTGCAGGAGGAGATCAAACGGATGCCCTACAAGGTCGTCCGCGCCGACAACGGCGACTGCGCCGTCGAGGTGGAGGAGGGCGGCAAGGTCAAACGGTATTCTCCGCAGGAAATCTCCGCGATGATCCTGCAGAAGTTGAAGGCCGATGCGGAAACGCGCCTGGGCGAGAAGATCACCCAGGCCGTCATCACCGTGCCGGCCTACTTCAACGATTCGCAGCGCCAGGCCACCAAGGACGCCGGCCGCATCGCCGGCCTCGAGGTGCTCCGCATCATCAACGAGCCGACCGCCGCCTCGCTGGCCTACGGCCTCGACAAGAAGAAGGACGAGAAAATTGCCGTGTATGACCTCGGCGGTGGCACGTTCGACATTTCCGTGCTCGAAATTGGCGACGGCGTCTTCGAGGTCAAGGCCACCAACGGCGACACGCACCTGGGCGGCGATGACTGGGACAACCGCCTCATGGACTGGATCCTCGACGAGTTCAAGAAGGAGCATGGCATGGACCTGCGGAAGCAGCCCGACGCCCTCCAGCGCATCAAGGAGGAGGCCGAAAAGGCCAAGATCGCGCTCAGCTCCGCCCAGCAATACGAGATCAATCTCCCGTTCATCACCGCTGACGCCAGCGGGCCGAAGCACATTTCGATGAAGCTCACGCGCGCCAAGCTCGAGCAGCTTTGCGACGACCTCTTTGAGCGCACGATCAAGCCCGTCAAGGCCTGTCTCCAGGACGCCGGCGTCACTGCAGACCAGATTGACGAACTGGTGCTGGTCGGCGGCATGACCCGCATGCCCAAGGTGGTCGAGACCGCCCGGTCGCTGGTCAACAAGGCTCCGCACCAGGGCGTGAACCCCGATGAGGTGGTCGCCGTCGGCGCGGCCATCCAGGGCGGCGTGCTCAAGGGCGAAGTGAAGGACGTGCTCCTGCTCGATGTCACGCCGCTGTCGCTGGGCATCGAAACGCTGGGTGGGGTGTTCACGCGGTTGATCGAGCGCAACACCACCATCCCGACGCGCAAATCGGAGATCTTCTCCACCGCCAGCGACAACCAGCCGGGCGTGGAAATCCACGTATTGCAGGGCGAACGCCAGTTCGCGCGGGACAACAAGACCATCGGCAAGTTCCAGCTTACCGACATCCCGCCCGCCCCGCGCGGCGTGCCGCAGATCGAGGTCACCTTCGACATTGACGCCAACGGCATTCTGCACGTGAGCGCGAAGGACCTCGGCACCGGCAAGGAGCAGAAGATCACCATCACCGCCAGCAGCGGCCTCTCGAAGGAAGAGATCGAGAAGATGCGCAAGGACGCCGAGGCCCACGCCGAGGAGGACCGGAAGCGCAAGGAAGAGGTCGAGACCCGGAACGAAGCCGACAACGCCGTCTATCGCTCCGAGAAGATGCTCAAGGAGAACAAGGACAAGCTCTCCGGCGCCGACCGCGACAAGATTGAAAAAGCCGTCGCCGAGGTGAAGGAGGCGCTCAAGGGCAGCGACACCGCCGCGATCAAGGCGGCCGCCGAAAAGCTCAACGAGGCCTGGCAGGCCGCGAGCGCCGAGCTTTACAAACAGGCCGCTGAACAGGCCAAGGCCAGCAAGGCCCAGTCCGCCGCGGGCGGTGGCGGGGCCAAGTCCGAGGAGGCCAAAGGCGCCAAGGACGAGGGGCCCATCATTGACGCCGAAGTGGTGGACGAAAAGAAATAACCGGTCCCGCGCGGAGAAGGCTGCGACGTGACCCCGCCCGGCCCCGTTTTTCCCGCCAGTTCGTGCGGCGGGGCCTGACGCAAAACGACATGAAGGCCGACCAAACGCTGACCGCGATCGCCGCCCGGATGATCTGGTGGCTGCCGCCGGAGGTTTCACTCCGGGAACCGCGCCGCCTGCTCAGCCAGGTGATGACCCGCGGCGACTGGCCGGAGGTGGTGGCGTGCAAGGCGGCGTTTGGCTGGGATGCATTTCGCGACGCGCTGGTGAACGCGGAACCGGGCCTGTTCGACGTGAAGTCGTGGGTGATGTGGCACAACTTTTTCGGACTGCCCGCGCCGGAACTGCCGAAGCGGGCGTTCCTGAAGGAATTTGGTCTTTGACAATGGCTTTCCAGCCGCAACTGCAGGTGCTGCCCGCCGCGCAACGCGCGCTGTGGCCGGAACTCGCCCGGGTGCCGCGGCACTTTGTGCTGTATGGCGGCACGGCGGTGGCGCTCCATTACGGCCACCGGACCTCGGTGGACTTCGATTTTTTCACGACGCAGCCGGTGGACCCGGACGAGCTGATGCGTTCCCTGCCCGTGCTGCGCGGCGGGAAACCGGTCCAGATTTCGCCGAACACCCTGGACATTGAGGTCAACCGGGGCGGCGCCGTGAAGCTTTCGTTTCTCGGAGGGCTGCCTTATCGGCGCGTGCGGGATCCGTTGGTCGCGCCGGACAACGGCGTGCAGATTGCGTCGCCGCTGGACCTGCTGGCGACGAAATTGCGCGCGATCTGGACGCGCAGCCAGGCAAAGGATTTCCTGGACATTGACGAGCTGTTGCGGCGGGGCATCAGTTTGAGGGACGGCTTGGGTGCGGCCTATGCGGTGTTCGGCGGCGAATTCAACTCGCATATTTCGCTGCGGGCACTGGGCTATTTCCGGGAAGGCGATCTGGGCACGCTCCCCCCGGCACTTCAGGAGCGGCTGATCAAGGCGGTGAACGCGGTGATCGGCGAGCCGCTACCGGAGTTCACGCCGTTGCCCGGCGGCCTTGCGCCGGAAACCTGAGCCAGACAGGGGAAGACACTTTTCCCGCCAGCTCGTGCGGCGGGAGTTGATTCGGCACGAAACAAACCAAACAAACAAAACACAAAAACCATGGCACTGAACATCAAACCTCTCGGTGACCGGATCCTCGTCGAGCCGGTCGAGGAGAAGGAAGTCAAGAAGGGCGGCATTATCATTCCCGATACCGCCAAGGAAAAACCCCAGGAAGGCATCGTCCGCGTCCTCGGCACCGGCAAAACCGATGACGAGGGCAAGAAGGTGCCCTTCGAGGTCAAGGTGGGCGACCGCGTGCTGTGCAGCAAATACGGCGGCACCGAAATCAAGATCGAAGGCAAGGAATACAAGCTCCTTTCCTCCGATGACATCCTCGCCATCGTTGGCTGAACAACTCGCAACCCGAAACTAGAAACTCGAAATCTTTAAGACTATGGCAGCAAAACAACTGTTATTCGATGAGGCCGCGCGGCAGGCCATCCTCCGCGGCGTCTCCAAACTCTCCAAGGCCGTCGTCGCCACGCTCGGGCCCAAGGGCCGCAACGTGGTGCTCGACAAGAAATTCGGCTCCCCCACGGTGACCAAGGACGGCGTCACCGTCGCGAAGGAGATCGAACTGGAAGACCCGTTTGAAAACATGGGCGCCCAGATGGTCCGCGAGGTCGCCAGCAAGACCAGCGACAACGCGGGCGACGGCACCACCACCGCGACCGTGCTCGCCGAAGCCATCTACCGCGAAGGTCTCAAGTATGTGACCAGCGGCGCGAACCCGATCAGCATCCAGCGCGGCATCCAGAAGGCCGTCGAATCCGCCGTCGGCCAGCTCGACAAGATCGCCAAGAAGGTCAAGGACAAGGAGGAGATCAAGCAGGTCGCCACCGTGTCCGCGAACTGGGACACCACCATCGGCGAGATCATTGCCGACGCCATGGACAAGGTGGGCAAGGACGGCACCATCACGGTCGAGGAGGCCAAGTCCATTGAGACGACCCTTGAAGTTGTCGAAGGCATGCAATTCGACAAGGGCTATCTCTCGCCCTACTTCGTGACCAACGCCGAGACCATGGAGGCCAAGCTCGAGGACTGCTACATCCTGATCTACGAAAAGAAGATCAGCAGCCTCAAGGACCTGCTCCCGCTGCTCGAGAAGGCCGCCCGCACCGGCAAGCCGCTCCTCATCATTGCCGAGGAAGTGGAGGGCGAGGCTCTCGCCACGCTCGTGGTGAACAAGCTCCGCGGCACCCTGAACGTCTGCGCCGTCAAGGCTCCGGGCTTCGGCGACCGCCGCAAGGCCATGCTCGAGGACATCGCCATCCTCACCGGTGGCAAGTTCATCAGTGAGGACCTCGGCATCAAGCTGGAGAACCTCGAACTGTCCGACCTCGGCCGCGCCAAGAGCGTGGTGGTGGAGAAGGAGAACACCACCATCGTGGAGGGCGCCGGCAAGAACTCCGACATCCAGGGCCGCGTGAACCAGATCCGCCGGCAGATCGAGGAGACCACCAGCGATTACGACCGCGAGAAGCTCCAGGAGCGCCTCGCCAAACTCGCTGGCGGCGTGGCCGTCATCAATGTGGGCGCCGCGACCGAATCCGAGATGAAGGAGAAGAAGGCCCGCGTCGAGGACGCGCTGCACGCGACCCGCGCGGCGGTCGAGGAGGGCATTGTGCCCGGCGGCGGCGTCGCGCTGATCCGCTGCATCGCGGCGGTCGAGGCCACCAAGGGTGCCAATGACGACGAGAACATCGGCGTCGCGATCGTCAAGCGCGCCATCGAGGCTCCGCTCCGCTCGCTGGCCGACAACGCTGGCGTCGAAGGCAGCGTCGTCGTCGAGGAGGTCAAGAAGCGCAAGGGTAACGAAGGTTACAACGTGGCCACGGGCGTCTATGAGGACCTCGTCAAGGCCGGCGTGGTGGATCCGAAGAAGGTCACCCGCACCGCCCTGCAGAACGCCGCCTCCATCGCGGGTCTGCTGCTCACCACCGAGTGCCTCATCACCGAGATTCCGGAGAAGGAGAAAAAGACTCCCGCCGGTCACGGTGGCCCCGAAGGCATGGACTACTGAGCCGCTCCCGGTTCTGGGAGGAACCGATACCAACGCCCGGCCAGGCAACTGGCCGGGCGTTTTTGCCTTGGAAGGCGCCACCGCTTTCCCGCGCTTATCCTCCCGGAACCAGCGTCCTCCTCCCGCGGGCGCATCTCCGTATTTTGCAAGGGGGTGTAAGCGGGAAACATGTCGTCGGTATGGGTGGAACGGCCAACTTGGCCGTTCTGGGCGGC
>JBKBTZ010000110.1:0-11091 GCA_046290825.1 Limisphaerales bacterium | reverse complement strand
CCCCCAGGAGTTTGGCGAGGTCAACGCCGATGAGGTTTTGCAAGACCGCGAGCACGGCGGCCACGCCGAGGAACAGGAGCACCTGCACGGAACCACGCTTCACGAGGGTCCAGCTCGCGTTCAGGCCGATGCAGGTGAAGAAGGCGACGAGAAAAGGCTGGTTGACGTTCCGGGCCGGGGCCTTGACCCACTCGGGTTCGATGGTGACCAACCAGGTCCACCATTGCGCGGTGACGCTGGTATGAAATCGCGCTGCGAAGATTCCCGTCACGTTGCCGAGCAGGATCAGCAGCGAAATGAGCAGCCCGCCAATGACCGGCGCGGGAATGTTGAAGCGCGAGCAGAACCCGACGCGCCGGAACAGCCACTCCCCGAGGAGCAACACGGGCAGCGCACCCACCACCGCCAGCCAGGGCGACAACGTCATAGGCAATCAGGGAATGACCACGCGGTAGAACCGCTTCACCGGCGAGGCATTCGTGTCGGTGAAGGTGGCGCTCGGCGCGGGCGCGGTCAGCGTGACCAACGGGGTCCACGCCGCCGCGTCCAGGTCGTCTTTGAATTCGACGCGGTAGGTTTGGCCCTCGACCGCTGTCCATTGGATGGTCTTGGGACCGCTGCCCGCGCCGGTGACGAGCGGGTCAATGAGCGGTTGCGCGAAGGCATTCGCCGGAACGAACCGCAACCACACGCTGCCCGCCTCGTCCACAACGTTCGTGAAGTTGCCGGCCGGGTAGGTGCCGTTGGCGATGAGGTGGAACCGGGTGCCGGCCGCGTTCGTCGCAGAGCCGGTCAGCGAAATGATCTTCCACGAGCGGATGCCCTGCCAGAAGGACACGTTGTTCGTGGGAGCGGTGGCCGTGCCCGTAAAGACGAGGCGCAGCGTCGCCGCCGGGCCGAGGGAGAGGTTGCCGTCCGTGATTTCCACCTGATCGAAATTTACGCCCGCGTCGTCCGTGGACAGGGCGGCGAGTTCCCAAACGTTGGTGCCGGTCAAACTGAGGCCCCCGCCCAATCGCAACCGGCCCACGCCCTGCCCCGCTGCCAGGGTGCCCGCGCAGGTGACCGGCCCGGCGATCATGCCGGTGCCGCCGAGGGTGCCGTTGTTGCTCACGGCAACGAAGCCCGTGCCCGTGCCGCTGCCGACGGGATTGTTCACCAGCAGCGTGCCCGCGCTGACGATGGTGCCGCCAGTGTAATGGTTCGCGCCGCTCAGCAGCGTGCGTCCCGCCGTGGCCGCGCTCGCCCCCCCGCGCAGGAACTGGCCGTGGCCGTTGATCACGCCGGTGAATACTTGGTCGCCCGCCGCCAGCTCATTGTAGGACTCCAGTTGCGTTACGGTGACCGGCAGGTCGTCCACGAACCCGATGTTGATCGGACGGGTGAAGGTAAAGCCACCGCCGGTGAACCGGACGCGGAAAATGTTGTTGGTGGCAAAAGCGTTCGTGCCCGTGCTCCGCAGGGTCAGCGTGCCGCCCGTGGTCAGGATGTCGCCCGAGCTGAACGGGAGGACGCGGAGGCTGTTGGTGAGGGTGCCGTTGCCGGAAATAGTCGAACTGCCGGTCAGGCGCAGGGGATTGGTGATGGGATCGCCGGCGCGGGTGTTGCGGGCGAGCAGGTCGCCACCGGACAGATACAAAGGCGCGGAGCCGTTGCCCACGGTCGAGGTGGCGTTCAGGCTGATGATGCCGGAGAGGTTGGTGGTGGGACCCGTGTAGGGATTGATCCGGTTCAAGGCGAGCGTGCCGGAGCCGGCCTTCGTCAGGCCGCCGCTACCAGAAATCGGGCTGTTCAGGGTCACATCCCCGGTGAACCGCACCGGATGGCCGCCGTTGGTCAGGCCGCCGCTGAGCGTCAGGGTGCCAAGGCCGGCGCTGATGGTCTGGGGGGTCAGCAGGGTGACGGGCAAACTGAGGGTGTGAGAGAAGGTGGACCCATTGCTGATCCCTGCCAGCAGACGCACCGGATGGCCGGCCAGCGTGTAATTGCCGCTGACCGTGTTGCTGAAGAGCAGCGCGGTGAAAACCCCGTTGCTCAGCGCGGTCAGATTGTGCGTGGCCGTGCCGCCCGGACCGGCAAAGGCCAGCGTGTTGCTGGCCACCGGCAACACGGGCGGAAGCCAGTTGGATTCCGTGGCCCAGTTGCCCGTCCCTCCCGGCCAGACCAGGGGCGCGCTGGAAATCAGCGACAGACCGAAGTGCTGGATGAAAAAATTGTTCAAGGCGCGCGCCAGTCCCTGGGCAAAGGCGGTGCGGTTGGCGGCGGTGTCACGGACGCCCGTCCAATGCGACTCGATCTGCACGCCGCTAATGGTGCCGCCGTTGCGGGAACCGTGTTGGACCGTGTTGAAGCCGCCGTTGAAATACGGGTCGGCACCGGGCGAGGGATCGCCGGGCGCGGGCACCGAGGGATACCCTTCGGCTTCGAGATAGGCCCCGAAGCTGGTCGGGCCGCGCAGCAACGCGGCGAAGGACAAGGGGCTGTCCACGGAAAGCTGCCGGATCGAGGACTTGTTCTCGTAGAAGCTCGAACCGTTGAGCGTGGCGTCGGACAGGTTCAATTCGGAGGCGGTCAGGAGATAGCCGAGTTCGAGGCGCTGGATCGTGTGCCCGTGCCCGTGCAGGTCAATGAAGAATCCTGCGCCGAACTGGGCGGTGATGTTGGATTTGGCTGCGTTGATGAAGCCGTGGAACTCGTTCCAGGCGGTCTCCGCCGCAAAGTTGCCCTGCGCGGCCTCCTCAATGTCCCGGTTGGCGTCGAGTTTGGTGCGCGACAACCGGCAGATGATGACGTGCGGGGTGTGGCCGGTAAGGTTCTGCATTTCGGTGCGAAACCGCCTTGCCAGGTCCTCGGTATTCGTGTCGTGGGCGGTGCTGAAGTCCCAACCGCAGGTGGTGCAATTGGTGCGATTGGGTATTTCGGACGGCGTGAGCGTGCCCCCATGCGGCGCGGCGAGGATGACCGGCAAGTCCCCCGCGATGTATTCGATGTAATTGCTGCGCCCGAAGTAGGTGGTGCCGGGCACATAGGGCTGCGCCGTTGCCGTGCCGACGAACAGCATCGCCAAGACAAACCACCCGAGCGCGGACCACGGTCCGCGCTGACCAGCCAGCGGACCGATGGGGGAAGCCGAACCTCCGACTCGCCAGTTGAGGGGGAAACGATTCATCGGACGGAATGTGGATGCGCACCTCGGGGCCGGCAAGCGGCGCGGCCCCCTCCGGAGCCGCGCCGCCCAACCACTCCACCCCAATTACGGCGACGTCACGCGATAAAACCGCTGCGGGAACGGGCCGTTGGTGTCCGTGAACGTGCTGGTCGGTCCGGTCGCGTTCACGGTGCCAAGGAAGGTCCACGTGGGCTGCAGCAGATTGGTCTTGGCCTCGACGGTGTAGGTCGCGCCATTGGTTGAGGTGAACGAGATGGTCGCACTGGCCGTGCCCGCCCCGGTGATGGCGGAACTGATAACCGGCGGAGGCGGAGGCGGCGCGGCGGTGGGCACATAGGCCAGCACGATGTTGCCGCCGCCGTCCGCGTAGTTGGTGAAGTAGCCCGCCGTGAACGTGGCGTTGCTCAAGGTCGTGAACGCGGTTGGGCCAGGATTCGCCCCCGAGCCGCCCACCGCCACCACCGTCCACTGGCGCGGACTGTTCCAGAAGGGGTTGCCCGAATCGGGGTCAGTGGCGCTGTTGGTGAAGACCAGTTCCAAGCGGGACGAGCCGCCCAGCACGAGATTCCCGCCCTGCAGGGCAATCACGTCGTAATCGGTGCCCGGGTTGTTCGTCGAGTGAGCGGCCAGCTCCCAGCGGTAGGTGCCGTTGGTGGACAGGTCGAGGCCCCCATTGAACGTCAGGATGCCCGCGCTGACCCCGGGAGCCACGGTGCCCGATCCGAACACCGGGCCGCCAATGGAGCCGGTGCCGCCGAGAATCCCGTTTGCGCTAAGGATGACATTCCCGCTACCGGTGCCGCTGCCCGTGGTGTTGTTGACCAGCAACGTCCCGTCCGCGACCTCCACGCGACCCGAGATGGTGTTGGCGGCGGTTAGGATGGTCACGCCGCCGGTGGCTGCAACTTCGGCGCTGCGGCGCAGGGTGCCATTGCCGGAGATCACCCCGCTGAAGATCTGCGGGGCTGTGTCCGCGGTGTTGCCCAGGAAAAGCCGGGCCACGTTGCTGAAGGCCGTCCCGTTGTCGAGCGTCAAGGGGCGGGTGAAGGTAAATCCACCGGCGTAAATCCGGACATCAAACAGGTTGTTGGTGGCCGTCGCACCGTTGGTGATGGTCAACGAACCGCCCGGAGTCGTGAGCGAGGCGGGCTGGAAGACCATCAAGCGGGACGAGTTGGCCGTGCCGCCGGAACTGCGGATGACCGAGTCACCGTTGAGCACGATGGCGTTGGTGATGATGTTGGCCGGCGTGGTGCTGCGGTTGGCCACGCTCGTGATGGTGCCCCCATTTAGGTGGATCGGGCCTGTGCCAAAGTGGCCGTCATCGTCCACGCCAATATCTCCCGCGTTGAGGAACGTGCCCCCCGCGTAGGTGTTCGTGGGGTTGGTCAGGCGCAACTGGCTCCCGCCCTCCTTGATGAGTGCACCCGGGCCGGCAATGCTGGCGTTGATGTAGAACGCCCCGTTGGTCAGGAGGAATGTTCCGCCCCCGGCCTCGAGCGTGAAGCGGCGGTTCACGCTCAGGTCCACCGTGGTCGCACCCGTGTATTCGAGCGTGCCCCCGTCGAGGGTGGTCAGCCCGTCCACCGGCGCAGGCGGCAGCGGGTTCAGTTTGGCGATGGCATCAAACGACAGCGTGCCGCCCAGCACCCGCGCCCGGCCGGAGTAGGTGTTAATCCCGTCCAAAATGGCCTTGCCCCCGCCCGTCTTGATCACATCAAACGTCCCGCTGATCCCGCCGCCGAAATACGCGGTGCCGCCACCGGGCACGGTAAGCCGCACGTCATCCTGAAGGGTGATGTCCCCGGTGTAATAGGCCGTGCCGCTGGTCAGCGAGGTGCCCACGGTCTTCGTGCCGGTGCTTCCGGACTGCACCACAATGTTTCGCCCATTGGTCACGCCGTCGGTGACAATGTTCAGAGCCGCATTGCTGGTGCCACTGGTGTCGCCCAGCAACAGCGCGGAGGTGGCCGCGCCAAAAGCGCCGCTGCCATTCAACGCATTGACGCTGATGCTGGCCGTGCCCGCGTGGATTTTGGTGATCCCGGCGTAGTCATTTGCCGCGTTGGTGAACACCGCCTCGCCTGCGCCCACTTTGAGCACGCCAAAGGTGCCTGTCAGGAAGGGGTGGCCGGCCTGCCCCTGCGTCTGCGTGCCGCTCGGCACGTTGATCACAATGTCCGCCGCTGGCGTGTAGGTGAGAAACAGGTCGCCGCTTACCACGTCGAAGCTGAACACCCCCTGAATGGTTCCCGTAAACGCGGACGTATCCAGGGCAAAGTGCGTCGCGTCGAAGCCAGCCGCGCTGCCGCCATCAATGATCTTCCAGGTGCGGGAAACGCCCGGGTTCCAGCCAGTGGGCGTGGCCCCCAGCGAATCGAGCCGCACTGTGACGGGGTTGATCGCCGTCGCCGCATCCGTCCAGGTGCCGTTCACCGTAATGACGTCCCAGGCCGTGCCGGGCGTGCCGGTGGCGGCGGTAATCTGCACCAGCAGCCGCGCGCTTTCGTTCAGCGTGAGGTCGTTGAACGTGAGATTGCCCACACCGTTGGTGGCGCCGCCGGGCGACAGGGTGCCGCCGGCGTCCACCGAGGTGGTGGCCGTGATGAAACCACTGCCGCCAAGAATGCCCGCGTTGGTGACCGTGACCGGGCCGAGGCCGAGGGCCGAGCCGCTGGTGTTGTTGGCCAGCAACGTGCCACCGACGATGACGGTGCCACCGGAGTAGGTGTTGTTTGCCGTAAAAATGACGACGCCGCCCGCGTTGTTGCCGCGACGGACGCCGCCGTCGCCCGAAATCACCGAACTAACCGTTAGCACCCCGTTGGTCGCCGCGTTGAAAAACTCGACCTGTTTGAACGCCCCCGCCGTGTCGGCAATGGTGCCGATTTCAATCGGCCGACTGAGCGTGTAGCCACCGGCCAGCAGGCGGAGGGTGAAAATGTTGCCCACCGTGGTGGACTGATTGCCGACATACAGGGTGCCCGTGGCTCCGGTAATCGGCCCTCCGAGGGGAAAAACGCGCTCGCTGACAGTGCCGGAATCCGGATAGACGTAGGCATCGGCCAACAGCACGATGGGGTTGTCAATCGGTGCGCTTGCCCGCGTCGCGGTGGAAACCAGTTCCCCGCCTGCCATGTAAAGCGTGCCCGTGCCGTCCCCCAGCGTGGCGTTCGCATTGAAGCGGATGCGGCCCTCCGCGTTCGTGACCGGTCCGGTGAATGTGCTGGGCGTCACCGACCGGAGAAAGAGCGATCCCGGCCCCGTTTTGGTGAAGCCTTGGGCACCGTTCGTCTCCGTGATGGCGCTGCCCAGAATGATTTCCCGCAGGTTGGCCACGTGGATTTCGCCGGACGCCGCCAGCATCACGTCCATTCGATTTGTGGAGAGGTTGTTGACGCCGTTGGAAATGACCAGGGAACCGGCGGAGGCCTCATTCCGCAGCAAGGTGCCCCCGACCCCATGCAACACCAGCGCGCCGGCCAAGGTGCTGTTGGTCTGATTGCGCAGCGTCACGCTGGTCGTCCGGCCCGCATCCAATACGATCGCCCCGACCGGTTGCAACCCGCCCGCCGCACCCAGGTTGATTTGGAAAATGGTGGAGCTGCCCAAGCTGCTAAAAATGGCCCGGTCTGCGGCCGTCGGCACACCATCCGGATCCCAGTTGGTAGCCGTGCGCCAAAATACGCCGGTGCCGCTGGTGCCACCGTCCCAAGTGACATCGGCGGAGTGGACCGGAAGGGTCAGCACCGCCGTGGTTCCGGCCAGCAGGACGGGCAGCAGCCGGGGACGTTCGGAAAGAAGTTTTTTCATGAGGTTGCGTTTGGGTTGCTTGGTTGTGACGGGGCCGGTCTCCACAAAACAATCGTCGCCGCTGACGAACTTCCGGGAAAACATCCCCGCCAATTCGGATGCAGCATAGGCGGGCCGGGCCACCGGGAACAATATGACGAATGTTATATTCCCCGAACCGGAAAAGGCGTTATCCTTCCCACCATGCGGAAGACGTTCTTCGGCGGCAAACTCAAACCCGGCGGATGGCCGGCGCGCGCTCTCCCCCGCCCTGGGTGGGGGCGGACAGCGGCCATCGCTGTCGTGGCGCTGCTGACGCTGGCCCGGGGTGGCGCGCAGGCTGCTACCAGCACCACCAAGGAATTGCTGGGCGGCACCCGTTTCGCCACGCCGCTGTATGTTCAGGACTCCGGCAAACCCGGTCCCACCGTCCTCATCGTGGGCGGCGTTCACGGCAACGAACCGGCTGGAGCTGCCGCTGCCGAGGCCATCCGCCATTGGCCATTGCGGTCAGGCAAGCTCGTGGTCGTTCCCCGCGCCAACGTGCCCGGGCTGGCCGCCAATACGCGGCGCATGCCCGGCGTGGACACCAACCACGCGGACCTCAACCGCAATTATCCGCGCGCCGGTCAGCCCGAAGAAACCCGCGGGGAAGTGGCTGCGGCCATCTGGCAGGTGGTCCGGCAACACCAGCCCGACTGGGTGCTCGACCTGCATGAGGGGTTTGATTTTCACAAGGTTAACTCCCGGAGCGTCGGCAGCACCGTCATCGCCGCGCGCGACGAGCGCAGCCGCGCCGCGGGGCAGCTCATGGTGGACGCTGTCAACGCCGACATCGCGGACGCGGATCTCGAGTTTACCCTCGTGCATCAACCGATTGACGGCAGCCTCGCCCGCGCCGCCGTCGAGCATCTGAAGATTCCCGGTTTCACCCTCGAAACCACCACCAAGAACCAGCCCCTCGCCAAACGGGTCGCGCAGCACGAAACCATGGTGCGTGCCCTGCTGGCGCATCTGAACATGGTGGACGCGGCGGCACCGGCCACTCCCGCCGTCGTGCCGGAGGCGAAGATTCGGATTGCGCTGTATCGCGGCCCGGGAGCCGGGGGTGCCGGCCCGACCAATCTCCTCACCCGGCTCAACCGTCCACCAGAGACCGGCATTGTTCCGGTATCTCCGGCGGAGGTGGCCAGCGGTGTGCTGACGAACTTTGACGTGGTGATTTTCCCGGGCGGCAGCGCCAGCCGGCAGGCGGAGGCCATTGGCGAGGAAGGACGGGAGGAAGTCCGGAAGTTCGTGGCTCGCGGCGGCGGTTACATCGGGATTTGCGCGGGGGCCTACCTGGCCACCAGCGGTTATCCGTGGAGCCTGAAAATCATCAACGCCAAAACCATTTCGCCGCAATGGCGGCGCGGAGTCGGCCCGGTGCAGATGGAATTGTCGGCGGCCGGTGCCTCCATTCTGGGTCCGCGGGATGGGCAGTTCAGCGTTCGTTATGCCAACGGGCCGATAGTGGAACCGGCGGGCGTCGCGACCCTGCCGCCTTACACAACGCTCGCATGGTTTCGCAGCGAACTGGCAGAAAACGACACGCCGGTTGGCATCATGATCCATTCGCCGGCGATCTTTTCCGGCGTCTTTCAAAATGGCCGCGTGGTGTGCGTCAGCCCGCATCCCGAATCCACCGCAGGACTCGAGGACATGATTCCCCGCGCCGTCAACTGGGTGGCGTCGAATCGGTCACTTTCCACCAAACCAACCGTCAAGCACTCCGAATGAAGCCTTCCTTCCGTTTCCGGGCCTTTACCCTGATTGAACTGCTGGTGGTCATCGCCATCATCGCCATTCTGGCCGCCATGCTGCTGCCCGCGCTCTCCAAGGCCAAACAAAAGGCCCAGCAAAGCGCCTGTTTGAACAACATGAAACAAATCGGGCTGGCCATTAAGCTCTACATTGACGACCACGATGACTACCTGCCCGGCCCCATTTTCATCAACCAGCGCTCGGGTTATGCCAGCACGCTGGCGAAGACCTACCTGCCGATGTATCTCTGGTCGTATCTCGGCCTGAAGGATCCGTCCATCCCCGTCTTGCAAGGTGGCCCCAATCTGACCGTGGCCAATCCCGTCGCCACCTGCCCCGCCTTGATGGCCACCCGGCCCAAGCTGGCCACCACGACGCCCGGAGAACGAACCAACTTCCGCGTCAACGGCGCGGGCGTTTTCCCCAACACACTCAGCCGGCCCTTCGGCTATCCGCTCAATGCGGACCCGCCCGCGCCTTACCAGGCTCCCATGCGCGAATCCGCCTTTCTGGGTCAGGTCAACACTTCCCAGTTTTACACGATGCGGGACGTGGACAACGCGATTGACGGCACCGTCACCCCGCCGGCGTGGCACGCCGACATCCCCACCACGCCCATCCACGGCCGGGTGCGCAACTGGATGTTCCTCGACTGGCACGTCGAGTCGTCGTCCCGCACAAATTGGAACTGATCGGGTCGGGCACACGCCTTCGACCATCGGTGGCTTGCGGTGTGGCCCGGCCGAGTTTAATTGGTTCCCAATCGCCGGAGCGCCACTGATGGGAACTCTGGCCTTCCAGTCATGAATGTCTATGACCACCCCACCTTTCGGATGGCCTGCCAGCAGTTCGACCTCGTGGCCGACCGCCTGAACATCCCGGACCACGAGCGCGACCGCATCAAATTCCCAAAGCGCGCCCTGGTGGTTGCCGTCCCGATCCACCGCGACGACGGTTCCACCGAGGTGTTCACCGGCTACCGCGTGCAACACCATCTCACCCTCGGCCCGACCAAGGGCGGCCTGCGTTACCATCCCGACGTCACCCTGGGCGAGGTCGCCGCGCTCGCCATGTGGATGAGTTGGAAGTGCGCACTCGCCGGCCTGCCTTACGGGGGTGCGAAGGGCGGCATCACCTGCGATCCCCGCCGCCTTTCCCCCGCGGAACTCGAGCGCCTCACCCGCCGTTACTGCCAGGAGATGATTCCCTTCATCGGACCACAGTTGGATGTCATGGCCCCGGACGTCGGCACCAACGAGCAGGTCATGGCGTGGATGATGGATACCTACTCCGTCCACGTCGGCGCGTCCGTGCCCGGCATCGTCACCGGCAAACCCGTGGGGCTGGGCGGGTCACTCGGTCGCCGCGAAGCCACCGGCCGGGGCGTTGCCTACCTCATCAACCGCGCAACCGACACCCTGGGCATCCCCTTGGCCGGCGCTTCCGTGGCCCTGCAGGGTTACGGCAACGTCGGTTCCGTCGCCGCCCTCACCCTCGCGCGGCATGGGGCAAAAATCATCGCCGTGAGCGACGCTTTCGGCGGCGCGATCAATCCCAAAGGGCTGGACCTGCCCGCCCTCGATGCCCATGTGGCCCGCGCTCGCACCGTAGCCGGATTCTCGGGCGGAGACGCCATCAGCAACGAGGCTCTGCTCACCCTGCCCTGCGACATCCTGGTCCCCGCCGCGCTCGAACGGCAGATCACCGAGGCCAACGCGGGAAAAATTCAATGTCGCATCCTCGCCGAGGCCGCCAACGGCCCCACCACGCCTGAAGCCGACCGGATCTTGGAGCAGCGCGGCGACGTGTTTGTGATTCCCGACATCCTGTGCAACGCGGGCGGCGTCATTGTGTCTTACTTTGAGTGGGTGCAGGACCTGCAAAGCTTCTTCTGGGGCGAAACGGAAATCACCGACAAGCTGTTCCGCACGCTCGAAGGCGCCTACACCCAGACGCTGGCCCTCAGTCGGAAGGAGAAAATCCCCATGCGCCTTGCCGCGCTCTGCCTCGGCGTCCAGCGCGTCCGCGAAGCCAAACGAATTCGCGGTCTCTTCCCGTAATCCCAGCTCGTCAAACCAAGGACCTCCCGGGCCGGACCGATTCAGGTGAATGCCGGGCGATCACCTGCAGTCTGCCCATTCGAGAACCGGAGCTGCGCCTGACGCGCAGGGCTCATCTCAGTATTTTGCAAGGGGGTGTAAGCGGGAAACAGGTCGTCGGTATGGGTGGAACGGCCAACTTGGCCGTTCGGGGCGGCAACTTGCCGCCCAGTCGTGCGCGCGGCCGCCACCCACCATTCAGAAGCCGCCGCGTGCGTTCGTCTGCCG
>JBKBTZ010000109.1:0-11203 GCA_046290825.1 Limisphaerales bacterium | reverse complement strand
GGCTGGGGCAGCAATTCGCCGAACAACAAGCGCACACCCCCGGCCACGGCGACCAATGTCGTGACCGTGGCCGCCGGTTACTACAACAGCGCGGCGCTCCGGGCCTATGGCTCCGTGGTGTCGTGGGGCGGCGACCTCGCCTTTCCCTACCAGCCCCAGCCCACCAACCTCGGGCCCGCAGTCGCCGTCAGCGCCGGGGATACCTGGCTGCTGGCGCTGGCCAATCAGCCGCCCCTTCCGCTCACCAACTACGTGATCACCGTGCCGGCCAACCGTGATACCGTCCTTACCCTGGCCGGGCGCGACCCGAACTTCGACGCACTGACGTTTGCCATCGTGACCCCGCCAACGGCGGGTGCGCTGTATCAATTCACCAACGGCGCGCGCGGCCCTCAAATCATCGCGGGAGACACGCCGGTGACCGACCCGGGGGGCCGGGTGATTTACACGCCGGCCACCAACCAGTGGGAAATGAATCACGCCACCCTCGAGGTGCGGTCGCGGGATGCCCGGGCCGCCAGCCCACCCTATTCGTTGACGGTGCATGTGGTGGGCGAGCCTCACGCCCACACCCACCCACCGGTGCGCCTCGGTAGCGGTGAGTGGGAATTGCGCGGCGCCGTGGTGCCGAACGGGCTGCCCACGCTGGCCTGGTTCGAGTGGGGCACTGGTGGCCAGTTCACCACCGCTTCGCCCCCCGTGGTCGTGGAAGGCGGGGCCGACCTGGTTCCCTTGTCGCTGACCGTGCCGGAACTGCTGACGCATTTCCCGTCCGTCGTCCGCGTCGTAGCCAGCAATGCGGCGGGGCTGCGGCTCGGGGCCGACCGGTTCTACGGGGCGACCGCCCGCATCATCCATTGGGGCAATAACACCAACGGCGTGCTGACCGTGCCCGAGGGCGTATTTGCCCTGGCCACCGGCAGCGGGACCAATTGCGCCCTCCGCGCCGACGGGCAGGCGCTGGAATGGCCCGTCGGAACCAGCGGGCCGCCATCGCCACGCGCCGGGTTGACCAACCTGGCCCTGCTCGCTGCGGGAGAGTCCCATTTCGTAGGGGTCCGCGCCGACGGCACCGTGACCGCATGGGGCAACCCCGCCGGAAACCGCCTCGCCGTGCCCGCCGGATTGACCAACGTGGTGGCCGTGGATGCCAACAACTACCATTCCCTCGCGTTGCGGACAGATGGCTCCGTGGCCGCGTGGGGCACCAATGGTGTTTTTGTCAGCAGCCTCACCAATGTGCCCGCCGACCTCGGTGCCATCGTGGCCGTGGCGGCGGGCCGGGAACACTCCCTTGCGTTGCGCGCCGACGGCACGCTGGTCGGCTGGGGGTGGAACAAATACGGCCAGTCCATTCCGCCCGCCACCGCCACCAACGTCGTCGCCATCGCGGCGGGTTTCGCGCATTCGCTGGCGCTGCAAAGCGATGGGACCGTTGTGGCGTGGGGCTACTCTGGGCATGGACAAACCAACCTGCCGGTCGGCCTGTCCAACGTCATTGCCATTGCCGCGCGAGAGAACAGCAGCCTCGCCCTGACCCGCGACAGCCGCGTTTTTGTCTGGGGCCAGAAAGTGAACGGGATCAACAACGTGCCACCGGCCGCCAACGAGGCGTGGCTGGCCGACCACGGCGGCAGCCATGCCGCCGCTCTGGTTCCAGGCCGTGAACTGCCGTTCGCGACGGTCGCAGCCCCCGTATTGACCAATGACGGCACGGCCTACTTGTTGCGCGGCGACGCCATTTCTTATGATCCGGACAACACCCCGTCGGCCGAGGCAACCCGCGCCCGGTTTGCCTGGGGAACGAATGGCCCGCCCGACCAGTTCAGCCCGTGGTTCACTCTGCTGCCCGGCACCAACGCGCAGGAACTCACGTGGCTGCTGCCCGTCGTCCCCACGAACCGGGTGGGCGTCTTCCGCCTCGTGGTCAGCAACCGCTGGGGCGAGGGCCGCAGCGCGTGGCGTCCCTTCGCCGGACCCGCGCGGCTGGCAGGTTGGGGCGCGCCCGATGCGGTGCAACTGCGGCTGCCCGCGAACGGGCCGGAATGGGTGCAAATCACCGGCGGCGCCAGCCACGGCGTGGCCGTCAGCGCGGCGGGGGCAACCCTCGCCTGGGGTGACAACGCTTACGGTCAGACCAACCTGCCCATCACCGGTGCGCCCGTGGCCGAGGCGGCGGCGGGCGACGTCCACACATTGCTGCTGGACCGCAACGGCAATGTTTATGGCGCCGGTTGGAATCTGTATGGCCAGGTGACAATCCCAACCAGCGCCACCAACATCGTCCAGATCGCTGCCGGACGGGTGCATAGCCTCGCGCTGCGGCGCGATGGCCGGGTGGTCGCGTGGGGCAACGGCAACTACGGCGCCATCACCATTCCCCCGGGCCTCCAAAACGTGACCGCCATTGCCGCCGGCTGGGGGCAGAGCCTCGCATTGCAGGCCAATGGCCGGGTGGTTTCTTGGGGCTACGATGTGGGCGGCTCCGCTGCCGCCACGCTGACCAACGTCGCCGCCATCGCCTACGGCTATTCGCATTTTCTCACCCTGCTCGAGGACGGCACCGTGCGCGGTTGGGGCGCGGAATCCTATGGGGCACGGGACGTTCCCCCCGGCCTCAGCAACGTGGTGGCGATTGCCGCCGGACGGTATGAAAGTTTCGCCCTGCGCCCGGATGGCTCGGTGGTGGCGTGGGGACTGAACGACAACGGCTCCCTGAACCTCCCCGGCGGCCCGGCGTTATTCGCCGGCGTCGCCAAATCCTACGGCTCGACGCTGGCCCTTGGCGGCAATTTTGCCCCTGTGGCCTACCCGGCCACCAACAGCCTGTTTCCCAACACCACCGCCCGGTTCACGTTGGTGGCTTTTGACCCCAACGGGGACTCGTTGACGCGACGCATCGAAACCCTACCGGTGACAGGCACCCTGCGACAGAATCTCGGCAGCAACCCCGGAGTGCCCATCTCCGCCTCCGGCACGGCGGTCGCCGACCCGGCTGGCATTGTGTTTTATCAGCCCGTGCCCCATGACTGGGGCGTGCCCTACGCCAACTTGAGCTTTCTGGCCAGCGACGGGATCGCCGACTCGGCCCCTGCCGTCGTTACGTTGAATGTTCCGTTGCCACCTGCGCCCGGGGCGGAATCCGTCGCCGGATTCCGTGCGGGTCAGCCGCCGGGCGAACCGGACGCCCCGGTGTTCCAGTTGGACTTCACAGGCGCATCCAACGCGTTCTACCGGGTGTGGGCCTCGACGAATCTAACCGACTGGGAACTGCTCGGCCCCGCGACGCCCGGCAGCAACGGCTGGCACCATTTCACCGACCCCGCCGCTGCGCAGCATCCGCTTCGTTTCTACCGGCCAGGAGCGCCGTAGGCGGTTTTCCCCGAGCCCGATTCCCGGAGAATCGCCGGTGCCGCGCGGCCGGTTTCCGTGCTATGATGGCCGCAAGCCATGCGTGGAAAACCACCAATCCGAATCCCGGGTTCCGGGCCGACGCCCGCGAACCGAATTCCGCCCCCCGGCACTCGGCCAGGTTTCGGCCAACCCGTCGAGCCGCGCCAATCCGTGCCGTTGGGTGTTCGGCATTCGGAATTCCGGCGCGCTGCGGATGCCGGGACCCGGCTCTTCCTTGCCTTCACCGTCGCCCTGTTGCTCGCCGCCGCGCCGCCCCTGCGGGCCACGCAGGATGATTGCGGCATCGGCGACGCCAGTGATTTCACGCCCTCGCCCGACACCGCGGAAACGCCGCTGCCGCCGGAGCCGGTGGCCGCGCGCTTGATCGCGTCCTCCGTCGCGCCACCGACCGGAGCCATGGCCGGGCGCGTGGTTTTCACCAGCGGCGGCCACGGTTGGAAATGGGGTGGCTCGTCATGGAGCCTTGACCGTCCCGTGCTGCTCGGGATGAACGAGGACTACGGCAACGTGGACCAGATGACGCTCTTCGCGCATTACTGTTTCAACGCCGGCGCCACGGTGGTGCCCATGCGCCCCATCGGCAACCAGACCAACGAGGTGGTGCTCGACAACGACGACCCGGGCGTGGTTTTCGCCGGCACGTGGGGCAACAGTTCCTCGACGATCTTCTACGGCAGCCCCGGCGACCTGCCGTATCGCTTCGCCACCGTGGCCAGCGTGGAAACCGCCACCGCCACCTACACCCCCACGATTCCGGAGGCCGGACTGTATCCCGTCTATACCTGGGTGCGGCACGGTTCCGACCGGACCAATCAACTTTACCGCATCAATCACACCGGCGGGCAGGCGCTTGTCCGGGTGCCCCATCACCTCGTGGGCAACGGCTGGGTGTATCTGGGCACCTACCATTTCAACGCCGGCTCGAACACCGCGCTCGGCGCGGTCATCATCAGCAACCAGGGCAACGTGCCGCCCAGCGGCTCGCGCGTGGTCATCGCCGACGCCATCCGCTTCGGCAACGGCATGGGCGACGTGGACCGCGGCGGCGGCGTCTCGACGTATCCACGCGAGGAGGAGGCATCGCGCTATTGGATTCAACGCGCCGTCAGCCAGGGCCAGAGCACCGCGATTTATGACGGCGCGGGCGACGACGGGAGCGACAATGTGGGCGCCCCCATTCGCATGGCCAGGGAGATGACCCGCGCCGCGGGCGGCAACCGGTTCACGCGGGTTTACGTCGGTTTCCACTCGAACGCCGGCGGCGGTTCGGCGCGCGGTGTCATCGGCCTCTACAACAACACCAACCTCTTCCCCAACACCGCCACGCCCAACCAAATCGAACTGGCCTGGCGCTTGGCCAAGGAGGTCAACGACGACCTCGTAGCCATCGGCTCGCCGCCACTCGAAGTCGCCTGGTCCAACCGTTCCACCAGCAACAGCCTCATCTTCGCCCGCACGGACTACGCCTTCGGCGAGATCAACAACACCACGCTGACCAACCTGATGGACGCGACCATCCTTGAGGTCGCGTTTCACGACAATGAATCGGATGCGCTGCTCCTGCGCGATCCGAAGGTCCGCAACTGGATCGCCCGTTCCACCTACCACGGGTTGCTGCGTTACTTCAACCAGTTCGACGCCGCGCCGCTCACGTTCCTGCCCGAACCGCCTGGCAATGTTCGCGCCCTCGCCCGCCCCAACGGCATCGAGGTGATCTGGAACGCGCCGGTCGCGCAGGCCGGCAGCGGCGCGCCCACCGGCTACCTCGTCTATCGCTCGACCAACGGCTATGGCTTCGGCAACCCCGTCGGCGTCCTTGCGCCGGTCACCAACCTGCTTTTCACCAACCTGCTCGCCGACACCGCCTACTATTTCCGCGTCACCGCCACCAACGCGGGCGGCGAATCCATGCCCTCCGAAGTTGTCGGCTGCCGCCGCCCGGCCAACCTCGCCGCGCCCCGTGCGCTTTACGTCAACGCCTTTGACCGCTTCGACCGCAACCTGAACCTGCGCCAGACGCCGACGCCCGGGAACTACCGCCCGCCCGGCCACAACGGCAACAGCGGCACGATGGACCGCGTGCTGCCCGCGCGGGTCAACTCATTCGACTACGTCGTGCCGCATGGCCAGGCGATGGCCGCCGCCGGGTGGGCGTTTGATTCCTGCCAGAACGAAACCGTCGCCCTCGGCCAGGTGGCGCTCACGAACTACCCCGTCGTCATCTGGGCGTGCGGGAATGAGTCCACCGCCGACGAGACCTTTTCCGCTTCCGAGCAGGTCATCGTCAGCAACCATCTGGCGAACTTCGGCGCGCTGTTCGTTTCCGGCTCGGAAATCGCCTGGGACCTGGACCGCAACACGGGGCCGACCGCCGCCGACCGCGCGTTTCTGAACAACGTCCTCCGCGCGCGGCTCAACGGGAACACCAATGACAGTTCCGGCAGCTACACCGTGAACGCCGTCGCGGGCGGCATCTTTGCCGGACGCGGCAGCGGGATTTTCGACGACGGCACGCGGGGCATCTACTGGGTGGGCTATCCCGACGTGCTGGTGACCAACGCCGGTTCCCGCCATGCGCTGAACTACGCGGGCGTTTCGTGGGGCGCCGCCGCGCTGCAATACGACGGCGCGCAGGGCGGCGGCAAAGTGGTCTATTTTGGCTTCCCCTTCGAGACCATCACCAACGCGACGCGCCGGGCGGAATACATGACCGACATCCTCAACTTCCTCGGCGTGCCGCCGCGGCCGCAAATCCAGACGCCACCCGCCAGCCTCGCCGTGAACGAGGGCGCGCCCGCGCTGTTTAGCGTTGCCGCCACCGGCGCGGGCCTGACCTACCAGTGGCGCTTCAACGGCAACCCCGTCGCCGGAGCCACCAACAGCGCGTTCACCCTCCCCGCCGCGCAACTGACCGACGCGGGAAATTACCACGTGGTCGTGGCCAACGGCGGCGGCGCGGTGACCAGTGCAGTGGCGGTGCTAACGGTCGTTCCCTTCCGCTTCACCTCCGTCGCGTTCAGCGGGAATCAACTCGCCCTGCAACTCAGCGGTGTCCCGGGCGGTTACAGCATCGAAAGCTCAACCAATCTGGTGAATTGGTCGCCGTGGACCAACGTGACGCTGGTGACCAACCCGTTGAACTTCACGCTGCCGGTTTCGGGAGAGGAACGCCGCTTCTTCCGCGCGCGGCCTTGAAGCGGGCCAAATGACAGCCCCGGCCAGGCCGCCACTCAGGGCAGCGCCAATACATTCGTTTCGCCATTGCGCACCAGCGTCACCGTCTCGCCGTCAATACGCGTGACCTGCCAGCCCTGAATGCGGTCGCCCAGGAACAGCACCTTGCCACTGATCATCGCCGACGACCGCTGGCCCGCCAGAATCACGCTCTGCAAGCGCAACGGCGCGGGCGGTGTGGCCGCCACCGCGGGCGGAGCCGGTTCGGCGATCACGGGTTCCGACGGAACGGCGGGCACGGCGGGAATTTCGGCCTCGGCCAACGCCGGGGCGGGAGTTGACTCGGCGACGCTGGGAGCCGGGGTTGGCGGTTCGACGGCCATCGCCGTTGCCGGGCTGGCGCCCACCGTTCGCGCGGCGGCTTCGAGGTCCGCCGCCTGGGCCGCCTGCCGCCGCGAGGCATAGACGAACAGCAGGAGGTTCCCCACCACCACGCAGAAAATCAGCAGGTAAAGCGTGAATTTGGCGCCGCCGCCGCCGGTCACGGGCGGCGCCACAGCAGGTTCGAGGGGCGGCCTCGGGCTGGCCGGCGACTGGGCGCGTTGCTGGTTTTCGCGGGCGCGTTTCAGGGCGTCGTTGATGAGGCTCATGCGGATCAGTTGTTGATGTTCCCTTCCAACTCGCGAATGGCAAGCCCGACCAGGCCGAAATCAATCTCCTCGGTCTGCTGCACGTAGGCGGCCAGGAGCGCCTTGTCGCACACGGCATTGACCAGCCGGGGCACGCCGCTGCTGTAACGGTGAATCCGCCACAACGCCGGCCGGGTGAAGCGCGGCATGACTTTGGCCCCGGAAACGCTGAGGCGATGCTGGATGTAATGGCCCAGTTCCTCGCGGTCGAGGGCGCGGAGGTGATAACGGACGGTGATGCGTTGACGCAACTGACGCAGGTGATGGGCGTTCAGCCGGTCGCGCAGTTCGGGTTGCCCCAGGAGGACGATTTGCAGCAGCTTGCGGTCGTCGGTTTCGAGATTGGAGAGCAAACGAACCTGTTCAAGCAGTTCGTCGGTGAGGTCTTGTCCCTCGTCAATGATCAGCACGCTGTCCTTGCCCTGCCCGGCGCGCCAGAGCAGGAACTCGTTCAGCAGCGAAAGGGTCTCGAGCCGGTCCAGCCCATGAACTGCAAGGCCGAATTCGGTGGCAATGGCCTTCATCAATTCGTCCGGACTCATCACGGGATTCAGGATGAGGGCGGTGGCAAAATCATCGCCCAACTGCTCGAGCATCGCGCGGCAGATGGTCGTCTTGCCCGCGCCAACCTCGCCGGTCAACTGGACAAAACCTTTGCGCTCGCGGATGCCATACAACAGGTGGTTGATGGCCTCGCGATGCTTGGCGCTGTAGAACAGGAACCGGGGGTTCGGCGTGATCGCGAACGGCGGCTCCTGCAATCCGTAATGTTCGAGATACACGCCCTTCTGTCAGCAAAACCGGTGCCTGACGACGGCAGCCGCCCAAAACCACCGGGCTTGGTGCCGCTCTCCGGCCCCCCGCCGGTGGGCCTGTCTCATCTTGGGGCAATGGCGATTGCCTCACCGACGATTCGCCGGCCAGTCAGCCGCCATCAGGCCGGCGCTGGCTCGGCAGTCGGCAACAGCTCACACCGGCTGGTCGTCCGCGCAATTCGGTCCTCGATGGCATCAGCGGCCATCTGTAAATCGTAATAACTCTGCAAATCCATCCACCAGCCGGGGCGTGTGTCAAAATGCCGGGCCAGCCGCAGAGCCGTGTTCGCCGTGATGGCTCGCTCGCCACGCACAATTTGACTGATGCGCATGGGAGTGCCGCCAATGGCCCGGGCCAACGCGGATTGGCTCAGTCCCAACGGCTCCATGAAGTCGTGCAGCAAGATTTCGCCGGGGTGGACCGGCGGCAGTTTCCTGGTCTTCATAGCTTCAAGGATAGTCAACGATTTCAACGTCGTGCGCATCCTCGCCCTGCCAGCGGAAACAGAGCCGATACTGATCGTTGGTGCGCAGGCTGTGCTGGCCGGCCCGGTCGCCGCGCAGGGCTTCCAGCCGGTTTCCCGGCGGCACCCGCAAATCCCGCAAGTCGCGCGAACGGTCCAACTGCGTCAGTTTGCGGAGCGCAACCCGCTCGATTTGCGGCGGCAGTCCGTGATGCCGCAGCCGCATCCAGAGTTTTTCGGTCTTTGCGCAGGCGAAACTGACAATCACCCGCTCACCTTATCGCGCCACGATATGATGTGAACGTGCCCCCTCTCGCAAGATTTCCGCCAAGCCGTATGTTCCCTCGTTTTTCCTTTTGCCCCGCCGCCCGGCTCCTTTGAATTCCCGCGTGTCGCGCGACTACGTTTTGCAACCCTTCCGGGCGCCGATCGAGCTGGCGATTGACTACGCCCGTGAGCTGAACCCGCAGCAATGCGCGGCGGTCACCGCGCCGCCGGGACCCGCGCTTGTCATCGCCGGCGCCGGCTCGGGCAAGACGCGCACCCTCACCTACCGCGTCGCCTACCTGCTGGAACAGGGCATCCCCGCCGAACGGATGCTGCTGCTCACCTTCACCAACAAGGCCGCCAAGGAAATGATGCGGCGCGTGGCGGACCTGCTCGGACGGGAACTGCCGGACCTCTGGGGCGGCACGTTCCATTCCATCGGCAACCGCATCCTCCGGCAGCACGCCCCCAAACTCGGCTTCGGGCGTGACTTCACCATCCTGGACCGCGACGACGCCAAGGCCCTCATCAAGACCGCGATTGCCGAGGCGGAAATTGACGTGAAGGCGACGCGCTTTCCCAAGCCCGAGGTGCTGGCCGAAGTTTTCTCCCTCGCGGTCAACACGCACAAACCCGTCGAGCAGATTGTGGGCGAGCAATACGACCATTTCGCGCACCTCACCCCGGCCATCACCGACCTGGCGCGGCGTTATGCGGAGAAGAAACGCGCCACCAACGCGATGGATTTCGACGACCTGCTGGTGTTGTGGCTGCGGCTGCTGCAGGAGCACGCGGACGTGCGCGAGTCCTACCAGCGCCGTTTCCAGTTCCTCCTTGTGGACGAGTATCAGGACACCAACCAGCTCCAAAGCGACCTGATTGACCTGCTCGCCGCGCGCAGCAAAAACGTGATGGTGGTGGGCGACGACGCGCAGAGCATCTACGCCTGGCGCGGCGCGAATTTTCAGAACATCCTCAAGTTCCCCGAGCGGTATCCCGGCGCGCAGGTGTTCAAAATCGAGACCAACTACCGCAGCACCCCGGAAATCCTGCGCGTGGCCAACGCCGCCATCACCGCCAACGTCCACCAGTTCGCGAAGGAACTCACACCCGCGCGCAAGTCCGGCCCCAAGCCCGCGCTCGTGACCTGCGAGGACGCCGGCCAGCAGGCGGCCTTCGTCGCGCAACGACTGCTCGAATTGCGCGAAGAGGGCACCGACCTGAACCGGATGGCCGTGCTGTATCGCTCGCATTTCCACGCGCTCGAACTCCAGCTTGAGCTGACGCGCCGCAACATCCCCTTTACCATCACCAGCGGCATCCGCTTCTTCGAGCAGGCGCACATCAAGGACGTCACGGCTTATCTGAAATTCGTCACCAATCCGCGCGACGAACTCTCCTTCAAGCGCATCGTCGAACTCCTGCCCGGCGTCGGCGGCAAGGCGGCGGACAAGCTGTGGCAACGGGTCAACGCGGAGATTGGAAAGGAAACCGTCCTCCCCCGACCACCAGGCGCGAACGCCGACAAAGGCAGCAAAACGCCGTCAAACCCGAAACCCGAAACCCGAAACCCGAACTCCTCCGCTTCCTCTCACGCCTCACGCCTCACGCCTCACGCCGCCCAGCTCGCCACCGCGCTGCAACAGTGCGCTTCCACTGTTCCGAAGAAGGCCGCCACGGCTTGGGCGCAGTTGGTCGCCACCATTTCGCAGCTCGAAGCGCCCGACATCCGCACCAGCGCGGCCAAGATGATCAAGCTCGTCATTGATGCGGGCTACGACGATTACCTGCTGGAGAACTACGACAACCACGCCAACCGGCTCGACGACCTCGAACAGTTGGCCGTGTTTGCCCGCCAGTTCACCGAGACGGGGGACTTCCTGACCCAGCTTGCCCTGCTGACGAACGTGGAGGCCGGCGAGGATCAGCCCGCGCGCCGCGACGAGGAATCCGTGAAACTCTCCACCATCCATCAGGCCAAGGGCCTGGAGTTCGACGTGGTGTTCGTCATCATGCTCTGCGACGGGCTGTTTCCCTCGGCGCGCTCACTGGACATTCCTGACGCCGAGGAGGAGGAGCGGCGGCTGTTCTACGTGGCCGTCACCCGGGCGAGGAACGAACTGTATCTCTGCCACCCGCTGGTGCGCAGCGGCTACGGCGGTGACGGCTTCGAGTTGCAGCAACCCTCGCGCTTCCTCGGGGAAATCCCGTCCGACCTGCTCGAGGAATGGAACCTCCGGGGGTATTGAAGCTCCCGCGCGAGTCCGAGATCGGTTTGAGTCACATCGCAGCCGTCCGATGACTCGCCGCCCGCTCACCCGCCCTTCCCCCTCCGCTAAAGCTGCGGGGGACGAGTCGGGCACCCTCTCCCCATCGGATG
>JBKBTZ010000010.1:0-51398 GCA_046290825.1 Limisphaerales bacterium | reverse complement strand
CGCCGGCGCGGGCCGCGGACCGTTTGCTTATTGATCCCGCTAATCCGACGGACGACCATGAACCTCCTCCGCTCCGCCGGTTGCGCGGCGCTGGTGCTCCTCGCGGGTGCCAGCGCCTCCGCCCAGGTCGCGTTGCCGTTCTATGACGGCTTCAACTACGCCGCCCCCACCAACCTCGCCGGACAGGGCAGTTGGATTGCGGCCGCCGGCTCCGGCACCATTCGCGTGGCTGAGGGCAACCTGACGCACCCCGCGCTCACCAACGGCCCCGCCAACAAGGTCACGCTCATTCCCTCCGGCACCGCCGCGCGCACCTACCTCCCGTTCACCCCGCAAACGACCAACAGCCTCTGTCTGTCGTTCCTGCTCAAGGTGAACACGCGCCCGTCCGCGCAGAGCATCCTCGCCTACGTCTCCGGCTCCACGGCCTCGGACACCACGCCATCCCTCGGCATCTTCCTCCGCGCCACCGGGGAACTGGCGGTGGGGGTCAACACCAGCAGCCCGCAATACCTCGGGCCCGTTCTGAACCTCGGGGAAACCTATCTTGTGGTGGTCCGTTACACCTTCGGCAACCCGCGCGTGGCGGAGGTCTGGATCAACCCGGCCAGCCTTGGAGGTGACGCCCCGCCACCCTCCGGCACCGCCGCGAACACTGAGAGCGTCAACCTCGCCTATTTCCTCTGGAACACCCCCAGCAGCGGCGGCGGCAGCTTTGAGGTGGATGAGTTCCGGCTCGGCCCCACCTATGCCTCCGTCACTCCGCCGTCCGGCGTCCTTCCGCCCGGGCCGGTCAGCGCGCCCATCATCACCGAGACCCGGATCACCGGCTCCGCCATCATCCTGCGCGGCAGCAATGGCCCTCCGGGCGGCGGTTACGAAGTGTTGACGGCACCCGCTCTCACCGCGCCGTGGAACGCCATTCACTCCAACACTTTCACCGGCAGCGGAACGTTCGCTTGCACCAACCCGGTGAATCCCGCGCTCGACCGGGCCTTCTTCCGGCTGCGGGTTGCGGGCGGCGGCACCAATCCCCCGGCCGGAACCCCGCCCGTCATCACCTCCCAGCCGCAAAATCAGAACGCCGCCCTCGGTCAGGGGGCGCTGTTCAGCGTGACCGCCACCGGGACGCCGCCATTGAGTTACCAGTGGTTTTTCAACACGAACACGCCCGTTCCCACCGGCACCAACCAGGCGCTTGCCATCACCAGCGTCACCTCGAATGACGTTGGCGCGTATCACGTCGTCGTTGCCAATGCGGCGGGTTCGGCCACCAGCGCGGTTGCCACGCTGACCATCGCCGAGGCGCCAACGAACGGGAACTGGTTTGTTTCGCCCACCGGGAGCGACGCCAACCCGGGGACCTTGGCGCAGCCGTTTGCCACCATCGGTAAGGCTGCTTCCGTCGCCCAACCCGGGCACATCATCTATGTGCGCGGCGGCACCTATTATCCGTCCGCCACCATTCGCATCACCAACTCCGGCACGCCGGGCAACCGCATTAGCCTGCTCGCCTATCCTGGCGAAAAGCCCTACCTCAACTTCACCAATCAGCCCTACGGCGCAGCCAATCGTGGCATCCTCTTTACCACCAACGGCAATCACTGGAACGTGAAGGGCCTCGAGATCGGCTACGCTGGTGACAACGGCATCAAGGTCGAAGGCAGTCACATCCGGTTCGAAGAATGCGTCTTCCACCACTGCGGCGACACCGGCCTGCAAATCGGGTTCGGCCATTACGACGCCAACCCTGGCGGCCTGCTCGCCGCCTTCATCGAGGTCATCAACTGCGACTCCTACTTGAACTTCGACAAGGACAGCAACGGCGGTGACGCCGACGGTTTCGCGGCCAAGATGCACTGCGGCCAGGGCATCGTCTTCATCGGCTGCCGCGCGTGGGAGAATTCGGACGACGGCTGGGACCTCTTCGAGACCGATTACAGCGTCATCATCAGCAACTGCTGGACGTGGAAGAGCGGCGTCGGCCAGGGCAACGGCAACGGCTTCAAGCTCGGCGGCGACGGCGCGGGCGGCCAGTCCAAGGGCACGCACTACGTCTATCACTCGGTCGCATTCGGTCACAAGGTCAACGGCTTCACCCAGAACAGCCACCGCGACGGCCTGGTCATCGAGCACTGCCTGAGCTTCAGCAATGGCACCAGCGGCTACAACTACTTCATGGAGGGCACGCTCAATTCCGGCAAGACCAACATCTTCCGCAACAACGTCAGCATTCCCCGCGCGGGCGTGAACACCGGCGGATTCATCGCCGACAACAACCCCATCCAGCAGAACAACTCGTGGAACCTCGCCGTCACCGCCAACGCCGCCGATTACGTCAGCCTCGCCGAGGCCGCCGCGAAGGCCCCACGCCTGCCGGACGGCAGCCTGCCCACTGGTTTCGCCCGCCTCGTCGCGGGCAGCGATCTGATTGACCAGGGTGTGAATCTGGGCCGCCCCTTCCATGGCACCGCCCCGGACCTTGGACCTTACGAATACGCTCCATGAATCTGAACATTCCTCCCGTCCTTCTCGCCGGGGTGCTGCTGGCCGCCGTCCATCCGCTGCTGGCGGCCACCCACCACGTCTCGCCCACCGGGGATGACGCCGCCGCCGGTTCCGCCACCGCGCCGTGGCGCAGCCTGCAACGAGCCGTGGACCGCGCCCGGCCCGGCGACACCATTTTGCTGCACGACGGCACGTATCGCTTCGCCGCCACCATTCAACTTACCAACTCGGGCACGGCGGACGCCCCCCTCCGCCTGCACGCCGCGCCCGGCGCGAAGCCGGTCTTGTGCTGGGAGGGCTGGTGGCCCGAGGACGAAAAGGTGCGCTTTTTGTCCCGGGGCCTGTTTCTGGGCGGGAATCACTGGCACCTCAAGGGCCTCGAAATTTGCCACGCCCCCGACAACGGCCTGAAAATCGAGGGCAGCCACAACGTCATCGAACAGTGCGTTTTTCACCACAACGGCGATTCCGGTCTGCAGATCGGCCTTTACAAGAAGGGGCAGAACGACGGCTCGCTGGCAGCCTCCAACCTCGTGCTGAACTGCGACTCCTACCGCAACTTCGACCCGAAAACGAAAGGCGAGAACGCCGACGGATTCGCCTGCAAGCTGTTCCCCGGTGCCGGCAACCGCTTCGTCGGCTGTCGCGCCTGGGAGAACGCCGACGATGGCTGGGACCTTTACATGACCACGTTTGCGGTGACCATCGAGCATTGCTGGGCGTGGCGGAACGGCGACCCAAGCCTGTTCCCGGAGTTGGGTAGCTACGCGGGAGATGGCAACGGCTTCAAACTCGGTGGCCAGAATCAGCCCGCGTCCCACCTGGTTCGCCATTGCATCGCCTTCGACCACCCGTTCGGCTCGGGCAACGGCTTCGAGGACAATAACAACACCGCCCCCATCACCGTCCAGCACTGCGTTGCTTGGGGCAACAAAACCAACTTCGAGTTCAAGAAGCAGGCGCACGTGCTGGAGAACAACATCGCGTTCGCGCCCGTCTCTGCCCGGCAGGATGCCGATCTGGGCGAGCAGGTGGTTTCGCGCGGCAACAGTTGGCAGCCCGATCCCAAAAAACCGAAGAAGTGGATCAGCACGGCCACGGCGGCAGATTTCCTCAGCTTGGATCCCGCGTTGGCCGCCGCACCCCGCCAACCCAACGGCGACCTGCCCGTGAACGACTTGGCCCGCCTCAAACCCGGCAGCGCGCTGGTGGACCGGGGCGTCGAAGTGGGGCTGCCATTTCACGGCGCCGCGCCGGATCCCGGCCCGTTCGAGGTCGCGCCCTGAAAGCGGGGCGGCCCTGTCCCGGTTCCTGAGCCGTCAAGCGACAAACTTCACGAGCGATTTTTTCCATCTGCCGATTTGTCACCAGCGGGGCGGGGCGTTAAGTTGCGCGCACCCAGGTAACACTATGTTTCGGAAAATTGGAGAAGCTCTGCGCGGTTCATCCGCTCCACCATCGGCTGGTCATCGTCCCTCCCACGCCGCTCCGGCCGCCCGCCCGGCCAACGGCATGGACCGGCGGCCCACTTACCCCAAGGTGTTTCGCTACAAGGTTCCCGAGGGCGCGCCGCAGCCCACGACGGTGGAAATCGTCGGCACGTTTTCCGACTGGCGGCGCCTGTCCATGTCTTTCGACACGCGCAGCCATGCGTGGCATCTGAACGTGCCCGACATCCCCGGCAACAAGACCCATCACTATATGCTGCTGGTGGATGGCAAGCCCACGCAGGACACGCATTGCGACGGACTGGCGATGCCGCAGGGCTTCCAGGAGGAGCAATATGCCCTCCAAACCGCGCGAGGTCCGCGCGTCTTCATGCTTTTCGCGCAGACGAAGTAACCGGTCGGCCCGGGGGCACCTCAAAGGCTGACGGTCTGTCGCGCCCGAAGGAAATGCAGCCAACGGCGCGTGACCGGGCGCCGGAAAATTCCCGCCAGGGCGGCGGCGTAGAGTTCCAGTTGTGGACGATATTCTGCGACCCGGGCCGCCAGTTCGGTTCCGCGCACGTGGTCGGTCTTGAAGTCCAGCAACCAGATTTCCTCCGGCCGCAGCACCACAAGGTCGGCCACGCCCTGCACCACGATGAACTCCTCCGTCAGCCCCGGCGGCGCGGGCTGACCGGTCAGGCTTGCCAGTTCCGCCGGTGTGAAGCGCGCGGTGAACGGCAGTTCCCGCTGCACGGCGTCCGCATGGGCGCGGATGAGCGCACCCACCTCGCCCTGCCAGAACTCTGCCAAGGCCGGCAAATCGAGCGCCGCCGCTTCTGCCGCCGTGAATCCGCCCGCCGCCACGAGCCGGTCCAACTGCCCGCGCAGGTCCTCCTCGTCGCCCGCACCCGTTAGCGACAGCACGCGAAGAAACTCGTGGTGAAGCGTGCCGACGGCAGCAGCGTCGAGATTGCTGCTGTCTTCGGTGGCCGCCGTCGTGAAACGCCACGGGCGGGCGTCCTCGTCCGCCTCCGCCGCCCGGCGGCGCAGCGCGGTCACGTTCGTCTTGGCCGGCTCGTCCGTTGCAGGGGCCTGTGGGTAACGCCAACTCAACCGTTCGCGCAACGCCTTCAAATCCACTGGCACCGCTTTTTCCCCGATCTCCGCCTCTGAGGGTGTGGGAGCGGACGGCAGGGCCGGTTCCTCCCGGCAGATGCGCCAGCGGAACTCCGCTGTCGTTCCTTCGTCCGCCCCGTCGTCCTCCGGGCGCGTGGCGCTCGGGAGCCACAGCAGCACCCAGTCGAGCATGGACTGCGCCTTGAGCATCTCCAGATCAGACACGGTGCAGTCCGGGTCGGCCGCCCACTGATCCGCATCTTTGCGGGGCGCGGTGCCGGTCAGGAACAGGTGGTCGCGGGCGCGGGTCATGGCCACGTAGAGCAGGCGCAGTTCCTCTCCCAACACCTGCCGCCGCTGGCGGCGTGCGGCCAGCCAGTGCGGCAGCGTCGGGTGTTTGGCCCCGGACTCCGCCACGGCGCGCGCGCCCAGGCCGAACTGCTCGTCCACCAGCACGTCGGCCCGCAGGTCGCTCAGGTTGAAGCGTGTGCCCAGCGCAGCCACGGCCACTACCGGAAATTCGAGGCCCTTGCTCTTGTGGATGCTCATCAGGCGGACCGCGTCTTCGGCGGCCACGGGGGCCGGTTCGAGGTCCTGGTCCGCGTTTTCGAGCGCCTCGATGAACCGCAGGAAACGGAAAATTCCCTGCCGCTGAAACGGGTCGTGTTGCCGCGCCAGCGTGAGGAGCTTGCGCACGTTGGCGAGGCGTTCCTCGCCGCGCTCGCCCGCCCGGGTGACGGCCTCGTAATGCGTCTCCGCCAGCGCCGGTTCGAGGCAGTGCGCCAGCGACGAATGCCGCGCCAGTTCCCGCCACCGGGCGTGATGCTGGAGGAACCAATCCACCTTGCGCCGCGCGGTGTCCGCGATTTCCGGCGTGGGGCTGGCGGCCGTGCTTTTGCCGTCGCGCAGCAGGAATTCCTTCAACGCGATCCACAACCGGGGCGCGTCGCTCACGAGCCGGATTTGCGCGAGTTCGTCCAGCGTCATTCCCACCAGCGGCGAGCGCAGCACGGCCAGCAGCGGGATGTCCTGCAACGGATTGTCCAGAATCCGCACCAGGCTCAACAGGTCGCTCACTTCGAGACTGGCAAGGAAACCGCCGCGTTCGGCCGCCAGCGGCACACCGCAGCGATGGAACTCCCGGGCGAACACCTCGACGCGCCCGCGCGGCGAGCGCAGCAACACTGCCATGTCCCGCCACGCGACGGGGCGCGCCACGTTCGCTGCCTTGTCCCAAATCGTCGCTCCGGATTCTTTCAGGGCACGCAAACGCAAGGCCACCACGCGGGCCTCGCGCTCGGCGGCGAGCAGATCGGCCACTTCATCACCGGCGGGGGGCGATTCGGTTTCCTCTTCCTCGCCGTTCTCCGTCGCGTTGGCGTCCCGCTTGGGGATCAGCAGGAATTCGACGCGACGCGGCGGCACCGTGTCGGCCGGCGGACCAACCGGTTCGGGCGAAGCGGAACGGTGGGCCGGGTTGCACACGGCCTCGGATGGCCCCGTGGCCATGGCCTCGGTGGCCCCCGCTTCTTCCGCCCGCGCGGCCACCAGCGATTCATACGCCACGCCGCCGGCGGTCGGGCGCATCAACGGTGCGAAGAAGGCGTTCACAAACCCGATCACCTCGCGGTGACTGCGGAAATTTTCCGTCAGGGAAATGCGTTTGCCCTGCGTGCCGTCCTTCCATTCGCGTTCGTAGTTCAAGAACAGCGCGGGGCGCGCGAGGCGGAACTGGTAGATGCTCTGCTTCACGTCGCCCACGAGGAAGCGGTTGCCCGCCGGGCCGGGCCGGCTGACGGCGCGGAGGATGGCGTCCTGTGCCGCGTTGATGTCCTGGCACTCGTCCACGAAGACGTGATCAAACTGGGCGCGGCACGCCTCGGCCACGGCCGTGGGCTGGCTGTCCGGGGACCACAGCAGGCGCAGCGTGAATTGTTCGAGGTCGCTGAAATCCATCCCACCCGCGTCGCGCTTGGCCGCCGCGAAGTGCTGGCCGAAGTCCCGCGCCAGTTGCAGCAGGGCCACGAGGCTGTCGCGCACGGCCAGCCGGTCGGCGGTCAGCCCGTCACCGCCGTCGGTGGTCTCGAGCTGGCTGGCAAAGAACGCCGCCTCCTCAAAAAATTTCACCACCGGCTGGCGCAGGACGGTCTTCTTGCCCTTGGGCCATTCGGCGGCTTCGGCGGCGAGGATTTCCAGCAGCGCCTCCCGCAATTCCGCGCCGTCGGGTGCGGCGGCGGCGACCCGCGTTTGCACCTGCTCCAGGGCGGCCACGGAGCGGGCAAAGTTGGGGGCCAGCGCCACTTTGGGCTGCAACTCGACGAGCCATTCCTGCGCCCATTCGACCAGGCCTTGGGCCAGCCATTTCCGCCAGCGTGCGGGTTCGGTTTCCATCAAGGCCGCCTGTTGTTCCGCAAACCAGCGGTCGGGGTCCGGCAGGGTCTGCGCGTGGCGGTGCAGCTTCAGCAGGAGCGGGCGGATGCGGTCGGGGTCGCCGCCGGCGTAGTGGCGGATGGCGGTTTGCGCCGCGTGTTCGCCCGGGTCGTTCCCCTCCAGCGGGGCCGCGAGGCAGGCATCGAGTGCTGCCTCGATCAACGGCCGGGTTTGCGTGTCGTCGAGAATGCCTGCGCCCGGGTCAATGCCGAGCAGGTGGAAATGGTCGCGAATGAGCCGACGGCAGAAGCTGTGCAGCGTCCCGATGGGCGCGGTGTCGAGCAACGCGAGCTGTTCCGCCCAGCGCGCCGCCGCCGCCTCGTCAGTGGTGGCGGCGAGGCGGGTGAGCCGGAGGCGGAGGCGGTGCCGCATTTCGGCCGCTGCCGCGTCGGTGAAGGTGACGAGCAGCAGCCGGTCCAGGGAGGCCCCCTCCGCCAGCAGGGCCACGACGCGCTCGACTAAGGTGCTGGTTTTGCCCGTGCCGGCGCCGGCGACGACGATGACATTGCCGCGGGCGTGGACGGCTTCAGTCTGGGCGGCGGTGAGGCTCATAGTGATGGCGGGGAGACGCGGCGCCGGGGCACTTGCTGCCAGACTCCGCGGGGAGCCTCAACGGGAAAAATCCAAAAGCCAAAGCCCGAACTCCGGGTTTCGGAGTTCGGGCTTTGCGATTTGAGATTCCGGCTTAGCGCGCCTGGCTGACGTGTTCGTTGGCTTCGAGGCGGTCCCAGATCAGCTTGTCGAGTTCCTCGCGCGCGCCTTCGTGCTGGATGCGCTCGATGATTTCGCCGGCGAAGGCATGGATGAGCATCCGTTTGGCGGTCTCGGGGCCGAGGCCGCGGGCGCGGAGGTAGAAGATGGATTCCTCGTTGAGCTGGCCGACCGTCGCGCCGTGCGTGCATTTCACGTCGTCCGCGTAGATTTCAAGCTGTGGCTTCGTGTCCGCCGTGGCCTCGTCGCTGAGGAGCAGATTCTTGTTGGTCTGCTTGGCGTCGGTTTTTTGGGCGACGGGATGAACGTAGATGCGGCCATGGAACACGCCGCGCGATTTGCCGTCGAGGATGCCGTTGAAATACTCGTGGCTGGCGCAGTTCGGCTCGGCGTGCTCGACGATCATGTGGTGGTCTGCCAGTTGATCGCCGTGGGTGAGATAGAGGCCGTTGAGGATGGTTTCGAGGCCTTCGCCGGCGAGCTTGGCGCGGAGGTTGTTCCGGGAAAGCTTCGCGCCGAGGGCGAACGAGTGGGAGATGAAGTTGCTCGCGCGGCCAAGCCGGGCGTGGAGCGCGGCGACGTGAAACGCGTGGCGACTTTCATCCTGGAATTTCACATGTTCGACTGCCGCGCCGTCGCCCGCCACGACTTCCGTCACGGCGTTGGTCAGGACGGGCGCGTCGCCGAGGCTGACGTAGCTTTCGAGGATGGTGGCGCGCGCGTGGTCGCCGGCCAGGAACAGGTTGCGCGGGTGGCTGGCCGCGCCGTTGTCGCGCCCGGTGGAGACGTAAAGCAGGTGGACCGGCAGTTCCAACGCCTGCCCGGCGGGCACGTGGAGGAACGCGCCGTCGGTGAAGAGGGCGGTGTTCAGGGCGGTGAAGCTGCCGCTGGTGTCAGCGGTGGCGAGGCGGGCGAGATGGGGCTCGAGGGTCTCGGCGTTTTCCGCGAGGAGGCCGGCCAGATTGCGCAAAATGATGCCCGCGGGAACGGCCCCGGGCGAGGAAAGCGACGGCGCGTAGTGGCCATCCACAAACACCAGCCGGTGCGCGGGTTGGCTCATGAAAGTGAACGCGGCAAGGTCGGCCCCGGTCAGCGCGGCGCCTGGCGCGGCGGGGCGGAAGGGCAGCCGGGTGAGGGGGGCGAGGTTGGTGTAGCGCCAATCCTCGTGGTTCGGGGTGGGAAAACCGAGTTCCGTGAAGCGGTCTGCGCCGGTCTGGCGGGTGGCGCGCAACCAGGCGGGCTGGCCGTCGGCGGGCCGAAAGCCAAGTTGTTGCAGGACGTGAGCGGGGGCGGCGGTGGTTTGCTGGGCCATGTTGTTCCGTTTTGGTTCCAAAAAGCGGCGGGACTTTTCCACGCACCGGGCGGCCGCGCAAGTGGGGAGTGGGGCGGCGAGGTCAGGAATTTTGGGTGGCGCGATGGAGGTCGTGCTCGAGCTGGACGAAGGCGACCTGGAGCTGGGGCAGGAGAACTTTCAAATGTTCGGGGTGCCCGTTGCCGGCGACGGTTTCCATCTCGCCCGCCAGGACGCTGACGCTGGCGGCACCGAATTGCAGGGCCGAGCCGCGGAGTTTGTGGGCGAGTTTGGCGACGGTTTCGAGTTCGTTGCCCTCCACGGCCTGGCGCAGCTTCTGAACGAGGGGGGGGGCGGTCTCGTTGAAGAGTTCCACCATGCGGAGGAACATGGCGCGATCCCCGTCGAGATCGGCCATGAGTTTGTCGTGATCGTAGCTTGGCGGCACCTCGGCGAGCCGCCCGGTCTTGCGCAGGAGGCGTTCGATGGCGTCGGCGAGGTCCTTGCGGCGGACGGGTTTGGTGACGTAGTCGTCCATGCCGGCAGCAAGATATTGTTCGCGGCTGCCTTTGATGGCGTGGGCGGTAAGGGCGACGATGGGGGTGCGGGGCAGGCCCGCCTGTTCGAGTTCGCGGATTCTGCGCGTGGCTTCCCCGCCGTCCATTTCGGGCATCTGGAGGTCCATGAACACCAGGTCGAAACGTTCGGCCTGGACGGCGGCCACGGCTTCGCGGCCATTCCGGACGGTGAGGACAGAGTGGCCCATGCGGCTGAGGACATGCAGGGCGAGTTCGCGGTTCACCTCGTTGTCCTCAGCAACGAGGATGCGAAGGCCGGGGCCGATGGGCTGGTTGCCACCGGCGGCGGGGGCAACGCGCTCGGGCTGAAGCAGGCTGAGGATGCTGTCGAGCAGCTCGGACTGGCCGACCGGCTTGGAAAGACAGTGCCGCAGCCCTGCCTGGCGGCAGCGGGAGAGCATGTGCGGCGAGTCGGCGGCGGAGATCATCATGATGATGCCGGTGTTGATGGCGGGCAGTCGGCGCACCTCCTCGACGAGGGCGATGCCGTCGAGTTGCGGCATCTCGTCGTCCACCAGCAGGAGTGCATAAGGCTGGCCGGCGGCGGCGGCAGCCTTGAGTTCAGCGAGGGCGCTGGCGGCGTCGGGGACGGTGGTGGGGCGCATTTCCCATTGCTCGACCATTTCGGCGAGGACGGCCCGGCTGGACTCGTCGTCGTCCACCACCAGGATGCGCCGGCCGGCGAGGCGTCCTGGCGGCGCCTCGAAGAGCGGGAGCAACTGGTCGTTCTGGAGGCGGAGGCGGGCGGTGAAGTGGAATTTGCTGCCCTCTCCGGGCTGGCTTTCGAGCCAGATGTGACCGCCCATGAGACGGACGAGTTTGGCGCTGATGGCGAGGCCCAAGCCGGTGCCGCCGAACTGGCGGGAGATGGAACTGTCGGCCTGAGCGAAGGCCTCGAAGATGTGAAGCTGCTTGTCGGCGGGGATGCCGATGCCGGTGTCGGCGACGATGAAATGCAGTTCGCACTCGTTTTCGAGACGGGGGCCGTGGGGCACGGTGGCGCGCAGCAGTTGCGTGGTATTGGAGGTGGTTCGCCGGACCTCAACCTGGATGCGGCCCTTGGGAGTGAACTTGATGGCGTTGCCCACCAGGTTGATGACCACCTGGCGGATGCGGACGATGTCGCCGACCAGCCGGTTGGGCACGTCGGGAAGGACGTGGAGGATGAGTTCGAGGCCTTTCTGATGGGCACGCAGGCCGAGGGTTTTGAGGGTCTCGTTGAGCGTGTCGCGAAGGGCGAAGTTCTCCGGGTGAAGTTCGAGTTTGCCGGCCTCGATTTTCGAGAAGTCGAGGATGTCGTTGATGAGCGTCAGGAGGTCGTCGGCGGAGTTTTTGACCGAAGTGAGGTAGCCGCGTTGTTCGGCGGTGAGCGGGGTCTCGAGGGCCAGTTCCGTCATGCCGATGATGCCGTTCATCGGCGTGCGGATCTCGTGGCTCATGTTGGCGAGGAATTCGCTCTTGGCGCGGCTGGCAGCCTCGGCCACGTCACGCGCGTCGCGGAGCCGCTCATAAAGCCGGACGCGGACGATGGCGGCGGCGGCGCGGTGGGCGAGGGCGCTGAGGAAGCCGATGTCCTCGGCGGTGAAAGGGCGCGGTTCGGTGTGCATGGCGTAGAGGACGCCCAGCACTTCGCCCTCGGCCAACAGGGGAAAACCGGCGTAGGCGCGGAGGCCGGCGGCGAGCATGACCGGATTGGAGGGCAGGGGGTCGTGGCGCACATCGGGCACGATGTGGGGACGGCGGTTTTCAATGATCCAGCACGTAGCCCCACCTTCGCGGCGGACGTGGTTGACGGAGAACTCCGGGCCGCGGGTGTAACCGGTGCTGGCGCTGAGGTTGAAGGTGCGAGTGGCAGGATCCCACAAAATCACGCTGGCGGCGGTCGCCGGCACCAAAGCAGCAGTGGCCTCGACGATCCGGTCGAGGGTGGCGCGCAATTCGATTTGTTCATTGATGGCCAGTTCGATGTCGGCCAGGGCCTTCTGTCGCTCGAACTGGCGGGCGAGGTGTTCTTCCGCCTGTTTGCGTTGGGTGACATCCTCGGTGATGCCGATGAAGTTGACCAGGCGGCCGTGTTCATCCCGGACGGGGGACACGGTGAGTTCGTTCCAGAACAGGCTGCCGTCCTTGCGACGGTTGCGGAGCACCACATGGCAGGAGCGGCCCTCGCGGATGGCGGCGCGCAGTTCGGCGATTTGTGGCTGGTCCCGTTCCGTGCCTTGGAGAAAACGGCAGTTGCGCCCGAGCATTTCCTCGACGGAATAACCGGTGATGCGGGCGGCGGCGGGATTGGCGTAGATGACGGGGTTGTCGGGTTGGGCGGGATCGGTGATCACAATGCCATTGGTGGCGGAATTGATGGCGCGCTCCTGGAAGCGCAGGCGGCTGGTCATCTGCTCGGCCATGGCATGCGCCGAGCGGCGGGCATTGCGCTGCATCGTGACGAACCCAAAACCGACCGAGGTTAGGGCCAGACCGAGGACCAGCACGACCAACGGTTGTTTGCCCAAGGACGGACCGCGGAAGCCCGGTTTGGCGGCGCAATACACCGTCCACATCCGGCCGCCGACGATGATTACGTCCGTTCGGGCAAATTCAGCAGATTTGTTGGCGCCGGCCCGCGGCACCTGGTCGAAATCGAACAGTGTCTGGTCGGGGGCCATGTCCGTGCCGTCAAAAATCTCCACGTCCACGTCGGCGAGGCCGGGTTGGAGGATGCGGTCAAATAGAGCGTGGGCGGGGAAACGGGCAAACACCCAGCCGCGCACTGCGGCGCGGCGGTTCTCGGGCGTCGTGAGGGGAATGTTGGCGACATAAACGGGGAGGATCATGCTGATCACCTGTTCCCGTTCGGAGCCTTGCCGGATTTCCAATTTGGGGGTGAGAACCAGTTCGGCGCGTTCCGCGGAGGCCCAGGCGGCTTCGAGCCGGACGGGGTCGCTGGCAAAATCAAAGCCCAGCCAGCGGGCGCCGGCCGGCAGGGGGGCGATGAGCTTGATGGGGAGCGACTCGCCGCGGTCGGCAGCCGGCGGCCAGATGTCGTAGTCGGGGGCGATGGTCTTGCGGGCGTCGCGAATGAAGGCGGCGCGCTGCCAGTCGGGCACGCGGGCAACGAAGCCGATGGTGGAGATTTCCGGATACAGCTTCGAGACGGCCAGTTGATCCAGGTAGGCCTGCCAGGCGGCGGAGTCGGCGTTAATATCGGGCGAAACCATGGCCGCCGCGCCGCGGAGGGCGCGTTCGCCGTTGCGAATGGCCTCCACGATGTCCCGGCGGATTTGAGCGCTGCGCTGGTCGAAGCGTTCACGGTCCCGCTGAATGGCCGCGCTCCGGGCCAGGGACCAAAAGACGGCGGTGGTGAGCAGGCCGAGGAAGAGCAGGATCCAGGCGAAGTGTGCGCCGAGGCTCAACCGGCGCATGATGGATTGAAGCGCGTCGGTGGATTCTGCGGGCGGAGGAAGTGGGGTTTCGCCGGGCCGGGCCATGGCTGTTCCTGTGTTGGTGATTATGCGCTTTGGGGACAGAGTGGCAAGACCGCCGACCAACAAAAAAAGCCGGGCGGGTCGTGCGGACCCGCCCGGCGGAAAGCCGCCGCCGCCTAGAACTTGTAGGCGAGGGCAGCGATGAGTTTCAGATCATTTTCCTTGCGTCCGGGGGCCGGCTCGCTGTCGTAGGTGTTCTGCACGTAGGTGCGGAGGCTCAGCTTGGCGGTCAGGCCGGCGTCAATGCCGATCTCCCCGTTCAGGATGTAGTTCCCGAAGTCCCCGAACTCGGGGAGGTATTCGAGCGACTGCCAGAGCTTCACGCGGTCGTTGAACTTGTGCTCGAACCGCTCGGCCAGGCGGAGGGTGGCGTAGTCATCCTCGGTGCCGCCGAGTTTCTCGAACACATAGCTGGGGCCGGCTTCGAGCCGCAGAAAGGTGTTGGTGCGTTTGATGAGGTAGTAACCCAGACCCGGGCTGAGAATCAGCCGATAATCCAGGTCGGCAATACTGTCGTGCTGCGCCTCGACGCGCAGGTAGCCGAACAGGCGTTCGCTGAAGAGGCGGTTAAACTGGCCAAAGGCGCGGGCGTTGCCGGTGGTCTTGGTGCCGCTGGTTTCGCCATACTGGCCGTCCACGCCGAGGTCCAACTCGTTGGCTTTCCATTTCCGCGAGGTGAGCAGGTTGGCGGTGTAGAGGTCGTTGTCGGTGTTGCCGCGGGAAAGGGTCACGCCTGCCGCGGCGGTGGTGACCCAGCCGGTGTCTTTTTCGGCGGTGGGCGCGCTCTGGGCGAACGCGGCGGTGGCCAGGGCAACAAGGCCGACGCCGCCGAGGAGTGCTTTGGTTCGGATCATGTTCGGAATTGTGCTGTTTTTTGAATGCGTCGTGGTTTGTCCGCCGCCTGGCTCCGGCCCGGCTTACGGGCGGGAGCAGGCGGCGGAGAGATGGTTCATTTCTTCAGCAGGCTGCCCGCGGCTTCAGTGGCCGTTTCGGTGGCGGGCTTGCTGGCGAGCGCCTTCTGGATTTGCTCCTTCAGGCTGGCGACGAGTTTTTCCTGCTCGGGGGTGAGCTTCAGACCACCCAATTGTTGCAGGCTGTTGAGCGCCTCGGTGAACTTGTTCTGGGCCACCAGCGACCTGGCCTGTTCAATCAATTGGCCGGCCTTGGCAGAGGCGTCTGCAACGGCGGTGTTGACCGCGTTGGTCGCGGCCTTGAGGGCCTGTTCGGCGGCGGGTTTGGCTGCGTCCACCACGCTCTGCAGAGCGTCAGCGGCAGGTTTGGCGGAGGGTTCAGGCTGGGCTTCGGGTTGCTTCTGGCCGCAGCCGGAGAGGAGGGCGAGGCCGAGAATCACAGGAGCCGCGGTGAGGAGGGATTTTTTCATGAAGGAGTGTTAAGGGGTGTGCTGGTGAAAAAGGGGGCTGGCGGACTTGCGCCCGCCAGCCCCGGATTACGGCTTGGGACTGGTCAACCCAACGGCTTAGTAAACCGTGGTGCTTTCCAGTTCCGTGATCGGACGTTCGCGATCCTTGGTGGTGACTTCCACATCAAGGCGGTGGTCGCCGGCTTTGATGGCCTTGCCGCGGATCGTGTAGGTCACCGAAGCGCGCGGGGCGAGGGTCGCCACCGTCGGGAAGGTGATGTTCTTGCCGCTGATCGTAGCGTTGTTCGAGGCGCTGACGGGATCCAACTCGTCCTCGAACTTGGCGCGGACGGCGATGTCCTTCAGGTCGCGAGTGGTGCCCTGATTGGTGACGCGAATGGTGAAGGTGGTGCTTTCACCCACCTGAATCGGGTCGGGATCATCCACCACTTCCACGAGCACGCCGGTCACGCCAATCCACTCGGTGCAGGCCTGGCTGGAGTCCCGGAGGCCCTGGGCGGAGGTGACGGTGGCGGTGTTGCAGAAGTTGCCCGGCTCGCGGGACAGAATCTTGACGGTCAGGTCGCGCGAGGCGCCGGCCGCGAGTTCGCCGATGTTCCAAGTGGCGGTGTTGCCGCTGATGGAGCCGCCCGGAGCTTCGGTGATGGTGGTGCCGGCGGCGGCGGTGTCGGTCACGACCACGCCGGTGAGAGCGGTGTCGCCGGTGTTCTGGACCTTGATGGCATAGGTGGCCGTCCGGTTGATCAACAGCGACTTGTCATCGGTGGTCTTGGTGATCTTGAGGCCGGGCTGCTGCACGACGGTGCAGGCTTCGGCGCTGACTTTGCCCGCGTTGCTGGAGTCGGCGGTGGCCACGTTGCAGGCCTTGCCGCGCTGGGCGGCCTTGAAGGTGACGGGCACCGTGCGGGATGCGCCCGCGGCGAGATCGCCGATGTTGATGGTGACCGGGCTGCCGCTCAGGCCGGCCGGCACGGGATCGGTCAGGACCACGTTCCGCGCGGTGATGTTGCCGGTGTTGGAGACGGTGACGTTGTAGGTCACGTCGGAGTTGAGCAGCGCGGTGGCCGGACCGGTCTTGGTGATGGCCAGCTTGGCTTCGCCGACCATGGTGGTGACGCAAACGCGCGGCAGGGCATGAACCGTGGCGCAGTTGACGAGGTCACCTTTGGCGTTGGCCTTGACGGTCACCTTGAGGCTGCGGGTTTCGTTGCGGTTTAAGTTGCCGAGGTTCCAGGTGAGCTTGTTGCCACTGACTTCGGCGGTCGGCTCGCTGCTGACGTAACTGACGCCCGCAGGCAGGTGGTCAGTGACCACGGTTTCGGCAATGTCGCAAAGCGCCACGGCGTTCAGCGTGTAGGTGAACGTCTCGCCGACCGCGACCACGGAGGGCGCGGTCTTCTGGAGTTTGACGAGGCCGCCGCAAGAGGTCTCCGCGGAGGTGAGTTCAGGCCGGGGTGCCGGAGCCGGAGCAGGGGCCGGAGCGGGAGCAGGCTTGGGGGCCGGCGCCGGGGCCGGCTTGACCACGGGCGCGGGCTTGGGCTGAGGTTTGGCCATGCCCCGCATGAAGGGGGAATTGCCGGTGTAGTTGCCGAGGGGCACTTCGTAGCTGGTGCGATAGCGCTCGTTCCAAGCTTCCTGAGTGTTTGCCTGAACCCGCATCGCGGGGACGGCCAGCAGGGCCGCAACCGCGAGGGTCGAACTGATGATTTTGATGGTGGTTTTCATGGCTGTGTGTTTTTCCCGTTGGTTTTTTTGTTTGGAACCGACCTCCCGGTCCACCAAAGCCTGGCTTCAATTCCGGAACCACGCCGGTTCCGCCGACACAACTTGCGTGTGCATTTGGACTAGGTTTTGGTTTCCCGCGGAGCTTCAACCGCTTCGCCCAGTCTTTGGTTTAGCGGTCAAGGTGAGAAAAACGTAGCCGCTTGCGCCTGATTTGCAAACGAAAGTTTTGGGCCGGTCCCGGCCCAAACGACTCTCTGTCAAGGGCATGTTTGTGCGATGCGCCGGGCGTTGGTCTCCTAAACAGAGCGCACCGCTTCCGCCAGCGAACGGACAAAGGCGGCCACCTGCGGCACCAACTCCGGGGAACGCCCGTGGGTCGCAATTTGGTTCACCACCGCGCTGCCCACGACGATGGCCTCGGCGCTCCGGGCCACTTGGCGGGCCTGTTCCGGGTTGGAGATGCCAAAACCGACGGCGATCGGCAGGTTGGTGTGGGCGCGGATGCGAGCCGTCATGGCCCCGATGGTGTCAGAAACCCGGGATTGCATGCCGGTAACCCCCTCCCGGGAGACGTAATAAATGAAACCCCGCGCCCGGCGGGCGATGAGTTCCATGCGGTCCTCGGGCGTGGTGGGAGCGATGAGGTAGATGTTGCATAGGCCCGCTGCGGCCATGAGTTGTTCGTAGTTATCCGCCTCCTCGGGCGGCAGGTCGAGCACGAGCAGCCCGTCCACCCCGGCCAGCGCGCAGTCGGCGATGAACTCCTTCAACCCGCGTTTATGGAGCAGGTTGAAATAGACGTAGAGCACGATGGGAATCTGTGATTCGCGCCGGATGGCGGCGACGGTCGCGAGCACTTTCGGTGGCGTGGCTCCCGATTCCAGACCGCGTTGGGCGGCGAGCTGGTTCACCAAGCCGTCGGCCAGCGGGTCGCTGAACGGCACGCCCAGTTCCAACACGTCCACCCCCGCGCGGTCGAAAGCGAGCGCCAGTTGCCGGGTAGCTTCCAAATCCGGGTCGCCTGCGCCGATGTAGATGACCAACCCCTTGCGGTGTTCAGCGCGAAGCTGTTGGAAACGGGCCTCGATGCGGTTCATGCGCGCGCAGGATGGCAAGCCGGGTCAGCGATGGCAAAACGGAATCGGATCCCAGCCGTTCCCGAACCTCCTCTGCTCTTCCGTGTCCACCATAGTGGGATGTCGGCGTGGGAGGGGCAGTGGAATGTTCCCTTCCGCCGGCCGCCTTCCGCATTTGCGGTCGCCTTGATGGCATGCCTCCGGCTCCTTTCCCGAAGCCGGTGTTCCCGAGTGTAACGTTGATGCGGATGGAGCGCCGGTTTCCAACCGGCTTTGGGCGAGCGAACAGAACGGCGGGTTGACTCAAGTCCAAATCGCACTCGCTGGGCGGGTGGACGTGCCAAGCCGATTACAAATCGGCGCTCCGTGGGAGCGTAAATGCGCCCGAGGACCATTCCTTTTCATCCCGGCGGCGGACGAGCTTCAACCCGGCGGGCTCGAAAGCGCTCTGCACCTTGGAGAATTCGGTCTTCAGGATGCCCGCCAGCACGAGTGTTCCCCCCGGAGCGACGCGGGCGATGATCTTGTGGCGCTCTTGCAACAGCAGGTTGGAAATGAGGTTGGCGCAGACGAGGTCGTAGGTGCGCTTGGGCTTTTGTGGTTGTTTGGTGAGGTCGGCTTGGGTGAGGCGCAGTTTGTCGGCGACGTGGTTGCGGCGGGCGTTTTCGTGGGCGACGCGGACGGATTCGGGATCGTGGTCGAAGGCTTCCACCGGGCTGGCGCCCAGTTTGGCAGCGGCGATGGCAAGGATGCCAGAGCCGGTGCCCATATCGAGGAACGAGCCGCCGCCGCGTTCGCAGAATCGCACAACCTCGCGCAGGCAGAACGACGTGGTCGCGTGATGACCGGTGCCAAAGCTGAGGCCGGGGTCGAGGACGATGACCTTTTGACCGGGCTTCGCACGGTGGCAGCTCCAACTGGGCTTGAGCAGCAGCTTGCCACCGATGGACAACGGTTTGAAATGGCGCTTCCACGACTCGGCCCAGTTCTCGCGTTTGACCGGGCGCACTTCGAGGGTGGCCGGGCCAAGGTTGAGGCGGCCTTGCTTGGCCGCAAGCAGCCGCGCGCGGATCGTTTTGAGTGCTGTTTCAAATCCGGCGGGTTTGGATTCGAGATAGGTCGAGACCAGGACCGCGCCGGTTTCAAAATCGGTGTAGCCCGAAGCGGGCGCGCCAAATTCGGACGTGAGCGCCTCGATGGCGGCGTCTTCGGCTTCGGCGGTGGTGTGAAGGCAGATTTGCCAGAGCGGGGGTGAAGGCATGGGGGGTGGATTAGTTGATTGGCGCGCTTTAGTTCATTTCGCGACTGCGTGGATATCCGCCAACCCCTCACCCGGCCTTCGGCCACCCTCTCCCCATCGGATGGGGAGAGGGACGGGGTGAGGGGGCTGTGGTGCAGTTTCGGACCCTAACGCGTTCAAATGCTCCAAGGTAAAATTGCAACACGCCCGGCCTCACTTCGGGAGATCGCGCCAGGGGGTGAAGTTGAGCAGCCGCACCTCGGGCTTGCGGTGTGTATGCATCTCCACCTCGGTGAGGCTCGCGTAATCAATGTCGAAGTGTGCGAACTTCGGCAGCGGCAGGTCCAGCAACACGGAGAGCATCATGCGCACGACGCCGCCGTGGCAGAACACGGCGACCGGCTCGCCGGGGTGGCGGGCAATGATGTCACGGGCGCAGGCAGCGACGCGCGCTCGGTAGTCCTCGGGCGGCTCCGCGTTGGGAATCCGGCCCTGTTCGAGCAGGTCGAGCCATTCGTAGGCGCTGTAGCCGAATTTTTCCCGGATGGCCTCCCAGCCGTGCCCGGTCCAGTCGCCGAAATCCACCTCGCGCAGTCCGTCGAGAATGGTGGCGCGGGGCGCGCCGTTGGTGGCGAAGGGAACCAGCGTCTGCTGAACCCGCTTCATCGGGCTGGCATAGACGGCGCTGACCGGCTTGTGCCGGAGGTAGCGGGCCAGCACGGCGGCCTGTTCGTGGCCGCGCGGGGAAAGGTTCATGTCAATGCGTCCGCCAAAGATGCGTTGATACTTTTCCTCAACCTCGGCGTGGCGGATGAGCAGCAGTCGGGTGGTGGCGGCGGCGGACATGGGGGCGATCTTAATCGTAATCTTGCTCTTAATCTTAATCCTCGTCAGGGAGGGGAGGGGAACCGTGATGCGTGATGCGTGATGCGTGAGAAGGAGCGGAGTGGTTCGTCACGCGCGCAGAGCGGCCTGCTGGGCGGCGAGCAGTTCACGGATGCCTTGTTTGCCCAGCGTCATCAACTGCGCGAGTTGCGCCTCCGAGAACGTGGATTCTTCGCCGGTGCCCTGGATTTCGATGAATTCGCCCGCATCGTTCATGACCAGGTTGAAATCCACCGCCGCGCCCGCATCCTCCACATAGCACAGGTCCAACAATGGCTGGCCCCCGCAAATGCCCATGCTGACCGCGGCCACCGCGTGCAGGATGGGCGAGGCGGTGAGTTTACCGGCGGCAAGCAGCCGGCGCACGGCGAGGCACAGGGCCACATAGGCGCCGGTGATGGCGGCGGTGCGGGTGCCGCCGTCGGCCTGCAACACGTCGCAATCCACCCAGATGGTGCGCGCTCCGAGCGCTTCGAGGTCCACGGCGGCGCGCATCGAGCGGCCGATGAGGCGTTGGATTTCCTGGGTGCGCCCGTCCACCTTGCCGCGGGTGCTGTCGCGCTGTTTGCGCGGTTCGGTGGAGTAGGGGAGCATCGAGTATTCCGCCGTGACCCAGCCGCCGGTGACGCCCTGTTCCTTCATCCAGCGGGGCACGGTCTCCTCGATCATTACGGCGCAAATGACCCGGGTGTTGCCCCACTCGATGAGCGTGGAGCCGGCGGCGTTGGGAGCGATGCCGTTGACAAAACGCAGCGGGCGGAGCTGGTCGGGGCGGCGACCATCGGCGCGCGGGGTTGGACTGGGATTGGCCATGCGCGGCGGATGCTAGGCAGCGGCGGCGGGGTTGGCAAAAGCAAAGGCGATTCTTGCGGGCATCGAGTGGATTGCCCATATTGGTCGCATGAGAAAAGTGGGACAGCGGGAATTCAATGTGGTCGTAGAGCGCGACGAAGATGGTTATTTCGTTGCCACCGTGCCGGAACTGCCCGGCTGCCATACGCAGGCGCGCTCGCTGGATGAGCTGATGGAACGCACCCGCGAGGCCATCGCTTTGTGTCTTGAGGTGGAAAAGAACCTCCCCACCGGGAACGAGTTCATCGGCGTCCAATGCATCGCCGTGTAGTCATGCCACGTCTGCCCAGATTGCCGCGGGCGTGAGGTGGTTGCAGCCTTGCGGCGGGCCGGATACGTCCTTTTGCGTGTTCGGAATAGTCATCATTTTCTGCAACATCCCGATGGGCGAAGAACGGTGGTTCCGGTTCATGCGGGGAAATCATCGGCCCCGGGTTGCTGGGCAAGATTCTCAAGGACGTCGAAATGCAAACGAAGGAATTCGAAAGCTGGCTCTGAAGCGCGTCGTGGCGTCTTGTCTGAGCTTCGGATTCGCGCCCGCCGGAAATTGCTTTGTTTTCCGCTTCGTTTGGCCATCATCCGCCCCCCGATTTGGCGCATGAAACGCACGCATCATTGCAACGAACTCCGCCCGGCTCACGCCGGGCAAACCGTCACGCTCACGGGCTGGGTCCACTCGCGCCGCGACCTGGGCGGCGTCCTGTTCATTGACCTGCGCGACCGCGAGGGGCGCACGCAGACGGTGTTCGACCCGGCGGATTTGCCGGCGGAAGTTTTCGACCGGGCCACGCATCTGCACAGCGAGTCGGTCATTGAAGTCACCGGCAAGGTGCGCGTGCGGCCCGCGGGCACCAACAACGACAAGATTCCGACGGGGCAGGTCGAGGTGCTGGTCAAGGAACTCGTGGTGTTGAACGACGCCGCGCCGCTCCCGTTCCAGATTGATGATCCCGAGGCGGCGGCGAAGGTCCACGAGGAAACGCGGTTGCAATACCGCTACCTGGACCTGCGCCGCCCCGAGATGATCCGCAACCTGCGGCTCCGCTCGAAGGTGGCCATCGCCACGCGCCAGTTCATGGACGAACAGGGGTTCCTTGAGGTCGAGACGCCCACGCTGTTCAAGTCCACGCCCGAAGGGGCGCGCGAGTTTCTCGTGCCGAACCGCCGCGAGCCGGGCACGTTCTACGCGCTGCCACAGTCGCCGCAGCAATTCAAACAGATCCTCATGGTCAGCGGCGTGGAGCGGTATTTCCAGCTCGCCCGCTGCTATCGCGACGAGGATTTGCGCGCCGACCGCCAGCCCGAGTTCACGCAGGTGGACATCGAGATGAGCTTCATTGACCGCGAGGACATTTACGCGCTCATCGAGGGGCTGCTGAAGCGTGTCTGGAAGACGGCGCTCGGCATGGACATCGCGACGCCTTTCAAGCGTGTCACGTTCGCGGAGGCGCTGAACCGCTGGGGCATTGACAAGCCGGATACGCGCTTTGGCATGGAACTGCAGGACTTTACGGAGGAGTTTCGTGGCTCGAAGTTCGGCGTGTTCGGCAACTGCGTTGCCAACGGCGGCGTGGTGAAGGCAATCAATGCGCGCGGCCTGGCCGGGGCCACGCAGGGGCAGATCGAGACGATGACCGAAACGGCCAAAAGTTTCGGCGCAAAGGGCCTGGCCTACATCAAGGTCGAAAACGGCGAATGGAAATCGCCCATCGTGAAGTTTTTCTCCGACGCCGAGAAGCAGGCGCTCACGACCAAGCTGCAGATTCAGGAGGGCGACCTGATTTTGTTCGCCGCCGACCAGTGGCTGAACGCGTGCGAAATCCTGGGCAAGATCCGCCTTTATTGCGCCGAGGTGCTCAGGGCGCAGGGCAAGCTGACGATTGATCCGAACCGCTTCGATTTCCTGTGGGTGGTGGAGTTTCCGCTGCTGGGTTTCGACCGTGAGCAGAACCGCTGGTATTCGAGCCATCATCCGTTCACCGCGCCCGTGGCGGAGGACATCCCGTTGCTCAAGACCGATCCAAAAAAGGTGCGCGGCCAGCATTACGACATCGTGGTGAATGGCGTGGAACTTGGCGGCGGCTCGATCCGCATCCACCAGCCGGAGGTGCAGAAAACCATTTTCGAGGACCTGCTTCAGATTCCGCCGGAGGAGACGAAGCTGCGTTTCGGCTACATGCTGGAGGCGTTCAAATATGGCGCTCCGCCGCACGGCGGCATCGCCCTCGGCTTTGACCGCCTCTGCGCCATTCTGTGCGGGACGTCGAGCATTCGGGACGTCATCGCCTTCCCGAAAACGGCGAAGGGAACCTGCTTGATGACGGATTCACCGTCGCCGGTGTCGCCGCGTCAGTTGCGCGACCTTTACCTGGAGGTGAAGGCGGCGAAGAAGGAATAGTCTGTGACTCGCCAGGCAAACCGCGGTGGCATGCTTACCACGGATTGTGCGAGCGGAGCCACTGCTGCGCGGCGGATTCGAGGGCGCGGATGGCGTCGCTGATCTGGCGGAGCGGAATCGGCACCCCGCGCAATTGCAACACCAGTGTGTCGGGATCGAGACTGCGCTGGAAGACATCCTCTCGCGAGCCGAGCATCGTGCCGGTCGGCATGAGGTTCATGTCCACGTAGTTCGCCTCGGGCAGGGTGGCGAGCCAGTCTTCGTAAGCCTCGTCAAACCGCTCCACCTGTGCGCGGCCCGCGCCCATCCGTAGCGGCGAGGTGTCGGTAATCTTTAACTCGGTCCGCAACGTCTGGCCCCGCTCGGCAGAGGCGGCCCGTTCCGGCCACAGCAGCCGGGACAGCATGGTGGCATGGCCGAGAAACGCGTGGACTTCAACGAACACCTTCTCGTGGTCGGGTTCGGTGAGGCGGAGTTTGAGGGACTGGAAGGCGGCCTGGGCGAAACGACATTGCTGGCGCACCTCCTCGATCATGCGATAGAGTTGGCGATTGTCCATAAACGTCCTTTCGTCGCGTCCCCGCGGCGTTACATGTGGGCGATGATGTTGTCGCCGAACTGCGAGCACTTGATCTCCGTGGCTCCATCCATCAGCCGGGCGAAGTCATAGGTGACTTTCTTCGAGGCGATCGCGCCGTTCAGGCCCTTGAGGATGAGGTCCGCCGCCTCGGTCCAGCCGAGGTGCCGCAGCATCATCTCGCCGGAGAGCACCACCGAGCCGGGGTTGACCACGTCCTTGCCCGCGTATTTCGGCGCGGTGCCGTGCGTGGCCTCGAAGATGGCGTGGCCGGTCAGGTAGTTGATGTTCCCTCCGGGGGCGATGCCGATGCCGCCCACCTGCGCGGCGAGGGCGTCGCTGAGGTAATCGCCGTTGAGGTTGAGCGTGGCGATGACATCGAAATCCGTCGGGCGGGTGAGCACCTGCTGGAGGGTGATGTCGGCGATGGCGTCCTTGATGACGAGGCCCGCGCCGGGTTTGCCCTCGGGAATCTTGCACCACGGGCCGCCGTCGAGTTCGACCGCGCCAAATTCGCTCTTGGCGAGGGCGTAACCCCAGTCGCGGAAGGCACCCTCGGTGTATTTCATGATGTTACCCTTGTGGACGAGGGTGACGCTTTTGCGCCGGTTGGCGATCGCGTATTGGATGGCCGCGCGCACGAGGCGTTCCGTGCCGGGCTTGCTGACGGGCTTGAGGCCGACACCCACCAGGTCCATCGCCTCGCCGCCGAAGCGGATTTTTTTGAACTCCTTCGGGAAGGTGGCCTTGAGGAACTCCAGCGTTTTCAATGCCGCCTCCTTGCCCGCCTCGAAATCAATGCCGGCGTAGATGTCCTCGGTGTTTTCGCGGAAGATGACCATATCCACCTTCTCGGGATGTTTCACGGGGGATGGCACGCCGGTGAAATACTGCACCGGACGGAGGCAGACGTAGAGGTCGAGCAACTGGCGCAGCGCAACGTTCAACGAGCGGATGCCGCCGCCGACGGGTGTCGTGAGCGGGCCTTTGATGCCGACGAGAAATTCCTTGAACGCCTCGACGGTGTCGTCGGGGAGCCAGTTGTTGAACCGCTTGAAACTCTCCTCGCCGGCGAACACCTCCATCCAGGCGATCTTCCGTTTGCCGCCGTAAGCCTTGGCGACGGCAGCATCCATGACGCGGACGGAGGCGGCCCAGATGTCCGGGCCGGTGCCATCGCCGCGAATGAAGGGAATGATGGGCTGATCGGGAACGTTGAGCTTGCCGTTTTGGATGGAGATTTTACCGCCGGTCGGGACGGTGCAGGTGGTGTAGGGCATGGGATTTACGATTGTTGATTTACAATTTCAGATTGGCGGGCCAGTGGCCAATAACGTGCCCACAGAAAAGCGTTTGCCCCCCCGGGAAACAAGGAAAGAAGCACGTCCGTGCGTTGCCAGGGAACCGTTGCGGCCGGGGAAACTGCCAAGGATGGAGATCAGGCCAGTTCCGGCTCCACGATGGTGGCCGGCTTGAACTGCGGAGTGCCGTCGGCGGCTTCGGGATACTCGAAAAGCTTGCCTTCGTAGTTGCGGATGACGACGCGGTCCTTGTTCCGGCTGAGGACGTATTCCGGCGAAATAGGCACCTTGCCGCCGCCGCCGGGGGCGTCAATCACGTAGGTTGGCACGGCGTAACCGGTGGTGTGTCCGCGCAATTGCTCCATGATTTCCAGCCCGCGCCGCACGCTGGCGCGCAGATGCGCCGAACCAGCGATGAGGTCGCACTGGTAGAGGTAGTAGGGCCGGACGCGGCACATCAGCAGCTTCTGCACGTGGGCGAGGGCGGTCACGGGATCGTCGTTGACGTGGCGCAACAGGACGGACTGGTTGCCGAGCGGGATGCCCGCATCGGCCAGCCGGCCGAGCGCGTCCCGGACCTCGGTGGTCAGTTCGCGCGGGTGGTTGGAGTGGATGCTGACGAACAGCGGGTGGTATTTCCGCAGCATGGCGCACAACTCGGGCGTGATGCGCTGCGGCAGGAAGATGGGAATGCGCGTGCCGATGCGGATGAATTCGACGTGCGGAATGGCGCGCAACTGGGCGAGGAGGTGTTCCAGTTTTTCGTCGTTGAAAAGCAGCGGGTCGCCGCCGCTCAGGAGCACGTCGCGCACTTCGGGATGTTCGCGGATGTAGGCGATCTGTTTGTCGAACTCGGGGTGGAAATCATAGCCCGTTGCGTTGCTGACGAGGCGCGAGCGGGTGCAGTAACGGCAATACGCCGCGCAACGGTCGGTCACAAGGAACAGCACGCGGTCCGGGTAACGGTGCACCAGGCCGGGCACGGGCGAGTGGGAATCCTCTCCGCATGGATCGGTCATCTCCCACGGGGCGGTGTGGGTTTCTTCGACGCGGGGGATCATCTGGCGCCGAATGGGGCAGTTCTCGTCCGTCGGGTCAATCAGGTTGAAGAAGTAGGGCGTGATGGCGAGGGCAAGCTTGTGGTCGGCGAGCTTGGCCCCGGCGAATTCCTCCGGCGTGAGCGTGGGCATCAGGCGGTGAAGCTGCTCCGGCGTGGTAATCCGGTGTTTGAGCTGCCAACGCCAGTCGTTCCAGTCGCGATCCGGAACGTTGGCCCAAAAGCCGCGCCCGGCAGAGTGGAATTGTTTGAGTTGATTCAACCGCGCTCGGGCACCCGGTTTGGCGGGGGAGTGTTCTGCGTCCTCAGTTTGCATCGAAGGCAAGCGGAAGGTAGCCGCGAAAGGGGGGGTGTCAAGGTGAGGGGCCTTTCGGCAGGCGTGGATGGAAAAGGGATGGTGGAGGATGGCGGCGCAAGAATCCGCGCTGGCGCGTCTGGCGGGGTCGGACTTAGGATGGATTAGTGTTTCAAGCAAAAGCTCTCCCTGCTATCCCAAGATGAACTCAAAACTGGCCACACACCGTTTCGGAGCCTTTGGCTTGCTGGACCTGCTCATCCTGATTGGGACCGCGGCGCTGGTGGTGCTGGTGCTTCTGCCGATGTTAGCCAAGAGCCGGGCAAGGAGCAGCCGCATCAGTTGCGTCAATAACCTGAAGCAGGTTGGCCTTTCCTTCAGGATCTGGGCGGATGACAACGGAGGCAATTTCCCAATGCACGTCTCGACTAACGCAGGCGGCTCACGAGAGTGGGTGGCGGTGGGGGCCGTTGCCCCCCACTTTGCTGTCATGTCAAACGAACTTGCCACGCCCCGGATTCTTGTCTGCCCGGAGGATGCCCGGCGGCAGGCCGCCACGAATTTTGCCGCTCTGCGCGCCTCGCAAATCAGCTATTTCGTCGTGCCCGAGGCAAACGAAGCTCTGGATGGGTTGTGGCTGGCGGGGGACCGCAACTTGAGCACGAACGGCAAGGCGCTGTCCGCTGGAACGTTTACGGCAGCGACCAATACCGGATTGGCGTGGTTGCGGCAGCCGCACCGGCACGGTGGCAATTTGGCCTTCGCCGACGGACGGGTGCAGCAGGTTTTCAATCCGGGACTGCCTGCGGCGTTGGTGGCATCGTTGAGTGCCCACCCTGCCGTGCTGACCAATGCGACGTTCCGCATCCTGCTTCCTTGACGAAGTTGGGGGGCATGTAGCCTTTGGCCCCGCTCACGCATCACGCATCCGAGTCCGCCCCTTCCTTGACTTGCCCCCACCCTTGCCAAAGACTCCGCGCCTTATGGCGGAATCGAAAGAGAACGTGCTGATGGAGAAGATCGTCTCCCTCTGCAAGCGGCGTGGGTTCATTTTTCAGTCGTCGGAAATCTACGGCGGCATCAATGGCTTCTGGGATTACGGCCCCCTCGGCGCGGAATTGAAACGCAACGTGAAGGAGCTGTGGTGGAACACCATGACCCGGCAGCGCGAGGACGTGGTTGGCTTGGAAGCCACCATTATCATGTCCCCCAAAATTTGGGAGGCGAGCGGGCACGTCTCGACGTTCAGCGACCCGATGATTGACTGCAAAACCTGCAAGGGCCGTTTCCGCGCGGACCAGACGGACGAGATTCCCTGCCCGCAAAAGCCGAGCAAGTGCGTCAGCGAGTGCCACGGCGAGAAGACCGCGCCGCGCGCGTTCAACCTGATGTTCCAGACCTACGTCGGCCCGGTGCAGGATGATTCCGCCATCGCGTATCTGCGGCCCGAAACGGCGCAGGCAATTTTCGCGCAGTTCAAGAACGTGCTGGAAACCTCGCGCCAGAAGGTGCCGTTCGGCATCGCGCAAATCGGCAAGGCATTCCGCAACGAGGTGACGCCGCGCAATTACACCTTCCGCTCGCGTGAATTCGAGCAGATGGAGTTGGAGTTTTTCATCAAACCCGACGAGGCCATCGAGGCCATCCACGGCTCCGTGGCGACGGTGCCGAGCACGGGGCATCCGGGCGAGCCGCAGCCGAACTGGGGCTGGCAGGCGTGGCATCAGTATTGGGTCGAGGAACGCGTGCGGTTCTACGAGGGCATCGGGCTGTCGCGGGAGACACTGGGCTTCCATGTCCAAACGCCGGAAGAACTGGCGCACTACGCGCGGGCCACGGTGGACATCCTGTTCAAGTTCCCGTTCAGCAAGCGCGATGAGAAGGGCGAGTTGAAGGGCGAGGAACTCGAAGGCATCGCCGCGCGCAGTGATTTCGACCTGAGTCAGCACGCGCGTTTTTCCGGCAAACCCATGGGGGTGTTTGACGAGGACCTGCGCGCCGCGTGGGGCAAGCTGCCCAAGGAGAAGCAGGATGACCTCTGGCGGCGCTATTACGAGAACCGCAAAAACTACCTCACCAAGTCCGGCGTCGAACCGGAGGCCGCCGCCAAACAGGCAACGGAAGACGCGAACGGCCTGGCCAAGGGCCAGTATATTCCGCACGTCATCGAGCCGTCGGCGGGCGTGGACCGGTTGATTCTCGCCCTCATCACGAACGCCTTCACGGAGATCACCGAGACGGATGCCAAGGGCAAGAGCGAGACGCGCGTGGTGATGAAGTTCCATCCGCGCGTGGCCCCGATCAAGGTGGCGGTGCTGCCGCTGCTGAAGAACAAGCCGGAACTGGTGGCCAAGGCGCGGGAGATCTACCTCGCTTTGCGCGGCCAGATGAACGCCTTCTACGACGATGCCGGTTCCATCGGCCGGCGCTATGCCCGACAGGACGAGGCGGGCACCCCCTTCTGCGTCACGGTTGACTTCGAGACGCTCGGCGAAAAACCCGAGCTGCTGGACACCGTTACCGTGCGCCATCGCGATGACGGCCGACAGGAGCGCATGGCCATTGGCGAGCTGGCCAACTGGCTGCTGGCGCGAGTGCGGTGACCGCTACGCCGCCGTCCCGCCGGGGCGGTGGTGATTCAGGCGGTATTCCATGGGCGTGCATTTCGTCACGTTCTTGAAGACGTGGCAAAAATAAGGGGTGTCGTGATAGCCGCAGCGCGCGGCGACGTCGTCCAGCTTGAGGTTGTAGTTCCGCAGGAGGTGTTTGGCGCGGTCAATGCGGACGTGCGTGAGGTAGCTGCTAAACGTCATGTTCCCGTGGGTCTGGAACAGCCGCGAGAGATGGTTGGGGGAGATTTTGAACTGTGCGGCTACCGAGTCCCGCGAGATGTCGTATTGGTAGTGGCTTTGCAGATAGACGCGGATGTCCTCGAGCAGTGCCTGGGCCTTGCTGACGTTCTGGCGGACCGGCTGGCGAAGCAGTTCCTCGACGCAGCGCAGCACCGCGCGGGTCACGTCCGCCAAAGTTTCCGGCGGGCTTTCAGTGGCCTGCAATTCCACCAATGCGTTGATGAGTGGCGGCAGCGGGCCGGTCAGCGGGCGGGGCAGGGAATGTTTGCGTGACGCGACGCGCGGGCGGCCCTCGCTCAACGGGGAGGAAAGGAGGCTGACGCCGAGCTGGGTGCGGCCAAAATGCAGGCAAAGCAGTTCGAGACCGGCGCGCCACTCGGGCAGGTTCCAGCAATTCGGCGCGGCAAACAGGGCCATGCCGGGACGCAGACTGACGCTGGCCACCTGCCCGTTCACCTCGATCTGGTTTTCATAAACTCCCCGCACGGGCAGCTCGATCCGCGGGAAGTTCACCACCTGGCTGAACAACGGCGGGTTCAATTGCCGGCCACACGCCACCACTTTGCGGATGGGGTGCGCTTGCAACTGGGCTTTGGGCCACCATTTCAGGGCGGGCGCGGATTCCATGCGCGGGATGTTACAATATCCCAAGAAAAGCGACATCTTTTAAGTTTGGCCGGCCTGCCTGCGGGCTTACACCAGCAGCATCCGTCCCGATCAACCGTCGCATCACCATGAATCATCGTGTTTCTCTTGCCACCTGCACTCTCTTGGTTGGTGCCGGCCTGCTGGCAGGCGGCTGCCGCACCGCGCCACGTCCGGGCACGCCCGTTGTCCGGCATGGCGATGAAATTGTCGCGGCCGGACAGTATTTTCGCATTGGAACGCCGGTGGTGTTGTGGACGGACCCGGGCGGTTACGACGCCTACCGCGTCGAGCGGCGGTTCGGGCCGCTGGAGAAGGCGGACTGGAAGACCCAGGTGGCCGAGCGGCGGGCGGACCGGAGCGAGCCGTCGCCCAACCGTTACAGCACCCGCCGGGGCGACCTCACCCCGGAGGAACGGGAGCGGGTGCGCGGCGGCGGGTGGGATTTGCCATTGCTGCAAAGGGTGGTGGACCAGTTTGTCATTCATTACGACGTGTGCGGCACGGCGCGGACGTGTTTTCGCGTGCTGCACGATGAGCGTTATTTGAGCGTCCATTTCCTGCTCGACCCGGACGGAACGATTTACCAGACCCTCGATCTCAAGGAGCGCGCCTGGCACGCCTCGACCTCGAACGACCGGTCGGTGGGCATTGAGATCGCCCATATCGGCGCTTATCCGGTGGGGCGGCCCAACCCACTGGAACAGTGGTATCCGCGCGACGCCGAGGGGCGGCCCTATCTCAAACTGCCGGAGCGCTTCGGTGATGGCGGCATCCGAACGCCGAATTTTCAAGGCCGGCCCGCGCGGCCGGAAATCGTGCGGGGCCGCATCCAGGGGATGGACCTTGAGCAATATGATTTCACGCCGGAGCAATACGCCGCGCTGACGCGCCTGACAGCGGCGTTGTGCGCCATCTTCCCGAAAATGGAATGCCGTTACCCCACCGACGCGAACGGAAAGCTGATCCCGCACAAGCTGCCAGACGATGAACTACGCGCCTTTGGCGGTGTCATCGGCCATTTCCATATCCAGACCAACAAGCAGGACCCGGGGCCGGCCTTCGACTGGGAGCGGGTGGTGGGCGGCGCCCGACAGTTGCTCGAGGAGCGCGGGATGCGCTCCGCCGTTTCGGCGCACGTCACGCGGGCTGGCGCCGTGTTCCTGCGGTGAGTGTTACATTTCCCCAAGAAAGGAAACATCTTTTCACTGTCGGGGGAGGGGAGGGGGCATTACGGTGGCGCATCCCGGCTCGCGGAAGACGGCGCAAACGGGCGGGAAAAAGTCAACGGAACGGCGTATGAGGATCGTGGCAGTCACCGCGTGTGCCAACGGCATCGCGCAAACCTACATGGCGGCGGAGCAGCTCGAGCAGGCCGCCCGTCGGTTGGGCCACACCATCAAGGTGGAAACGCAGGGGGCCGTTGGCATCGAGAATGAATTGACCCCCGCCGACATCGCCGCCGCCGAGGGCATCATCATCGCCTCGGATGTGGCCATCCAGCGGGATGGCCGTTTCCGGCGCGCCCGCCGGGTCATGCAGGTGCCGGTGCAACTGGCCATGCGCGATCCAGCCGGAGTGATCGCCCGCCTCCAACCCTTGGCTGCGTGATGTCCGACCTTCCCGCACCCTCTTGCCCGCCGCCCCTGATTGAGCCGGCCCTGATCGCGGACCTGCCCCCCGCGCCGGACCGTCCGGCGGCCATTCGATTGGCCGTGGAGCACCTTGATCGGTGCGGGCGCCTCACCGACCCGGCGCAAGTGACGCGGGAACTGCTGGGGCGGGAGCGGGACGGAGCCACCGCGTTGGACTGCGGTTTCGCCATGCCGCATTGCCGGTCCGGCGGCGTCCGGCACAATTCCATTTTGATCGCCCGCCTTGCGCAGTCCGTGGACTGGATGGCCGCGGATGGCATCCCGGTGCGGGTGCTCGTCCTGCTGGCCATCCGTCGCCCCGATTTTGAATTTGATCACCTCAAGGCGGTGGCCCGGCTGTGTCGGCTGCTCCTGCAGCGCGACTTTCGCGCCCGGGTCATGCGCCGCACCGACCCGGCCGAGTTATGCCGCGAAATCCTCGCGGAAATGAATCCCGCCGGGCTGCCCTCCCTTTGCCTACGATGAATTCCAACCCCGTTTCCCAGCGGCTGGCCGTTTGCACCTGGTCTTTGCAACCCACCGACCCGCACGATCTGATCGCCAAGGTGCGGGCCACCGGCATTTCCCGCGTCCAACTCGCGCTGATTCCACTGGTCAACCAGCCCAAAATCTGGGGCGACACCGAGAAGTTGCTTCGTGACCATCACATCGAGATCGTTTCCGGGATGGTGGACTGCGTGGGTGAGGACTACTCGACGCTGGACTCCATCCGCATCACCGGCGGCATCAAGCCCGACCAACACTGGCCGCAGAATCGGAAAAACTTCACTGCCGCCGCGGCGCTGGCGAAGAAAATGGGCCTGAAACTCGTCACGTTCCACGCCGGCTTCCTGCCCCACAGCGAGAAGGACCCGGCCTTTGCCACCATGCGGCAGCGGTTGGACGAGATCGCCGACATGTTCATGGTCCACAACATCCTTGTCGGCCTGGAGACCGGCCAGGAAACCGCGGCCGAACTGGCCCACCTCCTGAATCTGCTCAATCATCCCAACATCGGCGTCAATTTCGACCCGGCGAACATGATCCTCTACGACAAGGGCGATCCGGTGGAGGCCTTGCGCCTCCTCGCGCCGTGGATCCGGCAGGTCCACATCAAGGACGCCACGCGCACCAAGGTGCCCGGCACCTGGGGCACGGAAGTGCCCGTCGGCACGGGCGAGGTGGATTGGCGCAAATTCTTCGCCACCTTCCGCCAGGTCATTTTCAACGTGAACCTCGCCATCGAGCGCGAGGCCGGCACCAACCGCATCGCCGACATCCGCACCGCGCGGGAGGTCGTCGAACGAACCTTCAACCCCGCCTGAACCATGAACGCCGCATCCACCGCTGGAACTCCCATCAACGTTGCAGTCGCCGGGCTTGGCTTCATGGGCGTCACCCATCTCCGGGCCTACCTGGCGCTGCCGCAAGCCCGCGTCGTGGCCGTGTGCGACAGCCAGCGTTTGCCCGTCAACGGCGTGCTGGCCGGGGTGACCGGCAACATTACCAGCTCGGGCGACCTGAACCTGGGCACAAAAGTTCGGGTGTATCGCCGGCTGGAGGAATTGCTGGCCGATCCCGACGTCCAGGTCGTGGACCTTTGCACCCCCACGCCCCTGCATCCGGAACAGGCGGTGGCGGCGCTCAAGGCGGGTAAGCATGTGCTGTGCGAAAAGCCGCTGGCCCGCACCAGCGCCGCCGCTCGCGACGTGGTGCGCGTGGCCGATCGCTCGCCCGGATCGTTGATGCCCGCCATGTGCATGCGGTTTTGGCCCGGCTGGAGCTGGCTCAAAGGCGTGGTCGAGGCCCGCACCTACGGCGCGGTCCTGGCCGCGCGGTTCCGGCGCGTGTCTGCGATGCCGGCGTGGAGCGGGCAGGGGACCTATGCCGCCGGCCAGACCCACGGGGGCGCTCTGTTCGACCTGCACATCCACGACACCGATTTCGTGAGCTACCTGTTTGGCCGGCCCGCCGCCGTCAGTTCGGCGGGGGTCACCGACGCGGCGGGCAACGTCAACCACGTCGTCACGCACTACCACTATCCCGGCGGCCCGGCGGTGCATGCCGAGGGGAGCTGGCTGCTGACCGACGGCTTCAACATGGCCTACACGCTGCACTGTGAGCACGCCACGCTCGACTACGACCTGTCCCGTGGCGCAGAAGCTTTGCGCGTGACGGAAAAAGGCCAGCCCACCCACACCGTTCACAACGGCGAGGGCGACGGCTACAGCGCCGAAATCGGCTATTTCATCAGTTGCGTTGCCAGCGGGCACCGCCCGGCCATCGTCACGGGTCGGGATGCCGTGACCGCCCTGGAAATTTGCGAAGCCGAGGAACAATCCGTCCGCACCGGGCAGCCGGTGAAGCTGGGATGAGCCAGGGCATCGCCGAATTTCGCGGAGGGAACTCGCAGTGCTGCCGGACGAGTGTTCGTTTTGACGTGTGTTCCCCGCGGAATCGTGTTCATTGAGGCGCACATCATTTTGCCACCGACCACGCATCGCCCCACCATGAGCCTGAACCATCGCCTGCTGTTCTCCGTCATGATGTTCCTCCAGTTTTTCATCTGGGGGTCCTGGTATGTCACCGCGCCGAACTACCTCAGCACCATCGGCTTCACCGCCGGGGACTTCGCGTGGACGTATTCGGTCGGGCCGATTGCGGGCATGCTGTCGCCGTTCTTTGTGGGCATGATTGCGGACCGGTTCTTTGCCGCCCAACGCGTGCTGGGGGTCATGCATTTGCTGGGTGCGGCTTTGATGTTGTTGGCCACTACGTTGATGCGCGGCGCGACCCCCTCGCCCGACCTCATCAATCTGGTGTTCTTCGCCTACATGCTGACGTATTTCCCGACGCTCGCCCTGACCAACACGCTGGCGCTGCGCCACATGACCAATCCGGAGAAGGATTTTCCCGGCATCCGCGTGCTGGGAACCATCGGCTGGATTGTGGCGGGGCTGGCGTTGACGCAGGCCGGCTGGGACAAGACCGTCAACATGTTTTATCTGACCGCCGGCGCATCGGTGCTGCTCGGCCTTTACAGCTTTGCATTGCCGCACACGCCGCCCTTGGAGACCGGACCGGTTTCCGTGCGGCAAATCCTCGGGTTGGATGCCTGGGTGCTGCTCAAGAATCGTTCCTACCTGACCTTTATCATCGCCTCGACGCTGATCTGCATTCCGCTGGCGTTCTACTATCAGATTGCCAGCCGCGTCGTGGAAATGGCCGGCCTCCCCATCGGGCAGACGATGTCCTATGGCCAGATGTCCGAGATTTTCTTCATGCTCGTCATGCCGTTCTTCTTTGCGCGGCTTGGCGTCAAATGGATGCTTGCCGTCGGCATGCTGGCCTGGGTGACGCGATACGCGCTGTTTGCGCTGGGCGCACCGGATGAGGTGCGCTGGATGATCCTCGGCGGCATCCTGCTCCACGGCATCTGCTATGACTTCTTTTTCGTCACCGGCCAGATTTACACCGACCTGGTCGCGCCGAAACAGGTTCGGGCGCAGGCGCAGGGGATGCTGGTGCTCTTCACGCTGGGGTTGGGCATGACGATCGGCGCTCAAGTGGCGGGCCGCATCGAGACGGCCCACACGCCGGAGGCCTCCCGCGCCCAGGCGGCCATCGTCAAGGCCAAGGGCGAAGAACTGGCAGCGGTGGAAATGCGTTTGAAGCAGGCGTCGGCGGACGAGGCCCCGGCGTTGCAGGCGGAAATCAAGCGGCTGGGGGAGGAAAAGGCCGCCGCGCGCAAGGCCGAACTGGCCGCCATCGAGTGGAAACAACTCTGGGCCAAGCCGGCCATTTTCGCGGGCGTCATTCTGGTGATTTTTGTCCTGCTCTTCCGCGACGGGAACCGCCGACCGGAGCAATCGTAAACGCGGTTTCAGGCTTGATCAAAGACGCCGCGTGGCGGCTTTCGGTAGAAGACCGGAGACTTCCTCTCCGGCGCATTTCCGTTTTGCCTCGCCATCCAGTGGCGCGATACCGGCGCGCGGATGTCCCCCACCAGCAGCCGTTATCTGGTGATTGCTCTTCTGGCGCTTGGCTTTTCTCGACATTCTCGGCCCGCCTCCGTCACTCGCCTGTTCGCCGGATTCACACCATTGGATTCGCTGCAAAACCTGCCAAATACGCGAAAAACGGGACGAAAGAAATCGCCCGCGTTGCGGCCCGGCTGCCGCAAACACTGCGAACAGCCTCGGCAAGGAATGGCCGCCTGTCCGTCCGGCTCAACCTCGTTGTTTCTCTCGTGTCATTCGTGTGTTTCGCGGTTTGACGCGATGTTTTCGGATTAATGCTGGGCGCTCTCTTTTCCGCACTGCGGTGCCGACGACGTCCGCGGACATCCGTCGCCCTGACAGCAACGCCCCTTTTGCGCGAGGGTCATCGGCGTGACCCGACAAGAAAATGCAATCATCGGCCAAAATAAGTTTTGCCACGCGCGCCTCGCTTCTCGCACGCTCGGCGTATCCTGAGCCTCCCGCAATCCCATGAACACTGATTTCTGGAAACGCAAACTCGCCGCCTACCTGCACGACCCGCCCAGCAAGTGCCTCGACATCGGCACGCACGGCGAACGCTCCGACGCCGCCTTTCGCCAGGCGGGCTTTGTGGACATCGAGGTGGGTGACTACTTCTCGCATGCTGACCATACGGGCGCTGCGGCGGACCGCTTCCCCTTCCCACAGTCTTCTGCTGCGAGGCTCGCTTGCCATTTCGACGGCGTGCGGAATGCCTTCCGCCATCCGCTTGATGGCGCGCACCGGTTGCAGTTCAAGGCTGAATTCAAATCCGTCGAGCAGGGCTTCGAGGGCGAACACTCCGTCCAGCCGGCGCTAAAACCATCGCCATCCGACTGGGATGAAACCGCCCTTTGGCGCGCCCGCTTCTTTGCTCACTGGCGCTGCTGGCCGCAGTTCGCCATTCAGAAGGATTACCGCCTCGGCCTCCTGCCTGCGGACACGCGCCTGCCCGACCATTCCATCTGGACGCACATGCAGGTCGTCTCCGCGCTCGCCGGGTGTGTGGGCGACGACAAGGTCTGGCGGCCTGCCTTTCTCAAGTTCCAGCTCGGCCCCGTGCAGGAGTTCATCGCCCAGGCCCGCAGCACGCGGGACCTCTGGAGCGGCAGTTACCTGCTCTCCTGGCTCATGGCCGCCGGCCTGAAGAAGTTTTCCGAGCTGGCCGGCCCGGACGCCGTCATCTACCCCAGCCTTCGCGGCCAGCCGCTCTTCGATCTCCACTGGAAGAAGGAGCTTTGGGACAAGGTCTGCATCGGCGACAAGCCGGTCTGGGAAAGCATTCAACCCACGGACAAGGAGCAGGACCTGCTCACGCCCAACCTGCCTAACGTGTTCCTTGCCATCGTGCCCGAGGGGCGTGGCCGCGAAATCGCCGAGGCCGTCGAAGCTGCGATTCGCGAGGAATTCAAGTTCATCGCCAAAAGTGTTTGGGCCGCGTGCGAAAAGGCCGGGCTGACCAACAACGAGGGCGACCCGGCCTTTAACAGCGTGGACCGCAAGGCCCGCTTCGACCAGCAAATCGCGCAATTCCTCTCCATCTCGTGGCAGGTCACTCCTTGGCCGGCAACACCAGCCAAGGTGCTCGATCTCACCAAAAGCCTCCCGTTCGGCAAGGACGACCAAGGCCACACCCTCCGCGACCGCGTCCAGACGGTCATCGAAGCCGCTTGCAAGCTCATGCCCTTCGAGCACCGCGACCGTCGTTACTACACCGACGACAACAAAACCGAACTGAACAACGTCGGCGTCACTTGGGCACTGCTGGTCGCGCTCAACTCCTGGCAACTCGACGCCGTCCGCCAAACCCGCCAATTCTCCGCCTGGAGCGAAGGCGGCTGGCAGACCGGCGCCGCCTGCAACAAGGACAGCCTTACCGGCAAGGACGAAGCCGTCGCCGGCGGCAAAATCTGGCTCGACCGCTGCGACGCGCTCGCCGGTCGGAAAGAAGGCTCCAAGTGGCACACTGAGCACGGCTCGATCGCCAACCGCTTCAAGCACGACGACTGGCTCGGCGCTGTCACCCTCGTCAAGCGCCTCTGGGATCTCGCCTTCCTCAAGCCCGAGTTCGGCCTGAAGCCGCTGCCCATGCCCAACACCCACGGTCTCGCCCAACACGAGCCGTTCTCCAACGACGACGAGGAACGCGAAGCCCAAGAGCGTAAAGACGACGAACGCTACTTCGCCGTTCTCGCCCTCGACGGCGACCAGATCGGCAAATGGGTCGCCGGCGACAAATGCCCGCCCTTCCGCAGCCAACTCGCCGCCTACACCGACGCCAGCGGCAACCCCGCGGGGGCGTTGGAATACTTTGAGCGCGAGTCTGACCCCGACAATCAAGGAACCACGCTCAAGCAACGCTTCGCCACACTACTCGATACTCGCCGGCCCATCTCGCCCAGCTACCATCTCCAGTTCAGCGAAGCCCTCAGCAACTTCGCCCTCCTCTGCGCCCGCCCCATCGTCGAGGCCTTCGACGGCCGCCTCATCTACTCTGGCGGCGACGACGTCCTGGCGCTGCTTCCCGCCGACACCGCACTGGATTGCGCCCGGGCGCTGCGCATGGCGTTCAGAGGTGATGAGGCGCTTTCCACGTTCGTCCAGGAGAACGCGGCGCGCCTCGAAAGCGCCAATGAAGCCGCCGGGCGCAAAGCCCCTTACTACCAGCGGCTGGCCGCAGAACTGGCCCTGTTCGAGTGCCCTGCCTCTGGTTTTATTGCCCGCAAAGATCTGTCCGATCAGGCCGATTACCCCATCCCCTTCCTCGTCCCCGGCCCGGCGGCTGACTGCTCCGTCGGCATCGCCATCGCTCACTTCAAGGATCCGCTGCAGGACGTTGTCCGCGAAGCCCAGGCCGCCGAGAAACGAGCCAAGAAGCAGCTCGGACGCTCCGCCGTCGCCGTCACCCTCATGAAACGCTCCGGCGAAACGATTGAGTGGGGCTGCCAGTGGGACAGCGGCGGCCTCGAGATTTACGACGCCATGCTCCGCGCCGTTACCGAGGGCGCCGTCAGTCGCAAGTTCCCTCACCGCGTCGTGGAACTCCTCGACGGTTACCTCACCGAGATCACCCCGCTCGCCGCCAAAGCCGTGCAGCCGGTCAACGGCTTCCCCGTTTTGGATGTCGTCGAGCGGGAGTTCCAGCACGCCCTCGACCGCCAGGGCCAGCGCAAGGAGTCGCCTGCTTTCCAAGCATTGGCTGGTCAGGCTGCAGCCCTTGGCCGCTACCTGGCCACCGCCAAACCCAATCCGTCGGATCCGTCCGATCCGTCGGCCATCGCCCGCGCCGCCACCGAGGCCCCGCTCCGCGCCCTCATCGGCCTTTGCCAGACCGTCGCCTTCATCGCCCGCAACCTGCCCGACAGACCAGATTCGCCATTGGCCATCGCCAATTTGCCATCTCCCCACCGCCAACCCGCCGAAAGGCAGCCCGTCTCATGAACAACCAACGCAAACTGCACCAAATCCTCCTCCGCCCCACCGACGTCCTCTTCTTCCGCGACGGACGCCCAATGGGCGGCTCTCTCGCCGGCCACACCGCCGCCTGGCCGTTGCCCGACGTTACCAACCACGCCCTCCACGCCGCCCTCCACCGCGCCGGCCTCGCAGGTGTCCACGGCCATGACCACCACCGCGCCGACGGCTCCGTCGCCAAAGACGCCCGCAAATTCGGCTCCCTCCTCACCGCCGGCCCCTTTCCTGTTTTTGTGGGGCGCGCACCCGCCTCAGGCACCGCTTCCGGTGCCTCGCCGGAAGCTCGTTGGTTCTTCCCCCGCCCCAAAGACGCCCAGCAAAGCGCGACTGTCGCCGTGACTCTGCGCCCTGTCCGCTCGCTTACCGATCAACACGACGACCCTTGGCTCGCCTCCAGCCTGCCCGACCCGCTCGAATACGCTGTCGCCAACACCCAACCGCCCTCCAAAGACGCCGGGGGCGAACCCTGGCTCTCCACCACCGCCTACGAGCGCTACCTCCGCGATCCGTCCGATCCGCCGGATCCGTCCGACCTGTTGACAGACACCGCCCTCGCCGACACCGAATACGCCGTCGGCATTGGCATAGACCCCGCCACCGGCACCACTGGCCACGGCGACGCCGCCGGCCAGATCTACACCGCTCATTACCTCCGCCTGCGCGAGGGCTGGCGCTTGGGCGTCTTTGCCGAATGTCTCGATAAAATCAACGGCAACCCGGCCAACAAGCGGGACCTTGTTGCCGCCCTGCTCAACGGCAAGCCGCAAAGCATCATCGTCGGCGGCCAGCAACGGCTCTGCACCGCCGAACGCAAAGACGCGCCTGTGCCGCTGCCTCTGCCACGCGGCTTGAGCGCCAAGGCCGACTTCAAGCCGCTCCCCAACGGCAAATACGCCGTGAAATGGATCCTCCTGACGCCCGCCCTGTGGCCGGAAATGCGCGGTGACGGAATTACCCCGCACCCCGGCGGCTGGTTGCCCAACTGGGTTTTCATCAACTGGGATTCGGAAAAACGCGAGGCTCGAGATGATGACCGCAACGGAAACGTCCTACTCAAAGCAGGTGACATCGAACGCGGGGAGGGCGAAGGCCGCGAAACCTGGCGACGTCGCGTCCGCAACATGTCGGCGATCCCCGCCCGTCTCGTCGCCGCCATCGTCCCCAAGCCCGTGGCCGTCACCGGCTGGGCTTTGAGCATTGAATCCGGTTCCTCTGAAATCTCCCATCTGCCATCTGAAATTCGCGCCGCTGGCGCGAAGTCCACCCACCTCGCCGTCCCCGCCGGCGCGGTTTACTACTTCGAGGCCGACACCCCCGAAGCCGCGAAGGCAGTGGCCGCCGCCCTCAATTGGCACGGCCCGCCCAGCGATCTGTCAGATCGGTCCGATCCGTCTGATTTCGCCACTATCAAGAACCGCCGCTCCACCCTCCTTGGCGAAAAGGGCTACGGCCTGGGCGTCTGCGGCACCTGGCAGTTTTATGAGCAATCCATCCAATCCGTCTGATCCGTCCGATCAACCCACAAACCACACATGACCATGCAAAAGAAACTCCTCTACCTCTTCACCCGCACCCCGCTGCACGTCGGCGCCGGCGCCAGCGTGGGCGCCATTGACCAGCCCATCATCCGCGAACGCCACACCGGCTTCCCGGTCATCCCAGCCACCAGCCTCAAAGGCACATTCGCGGACCAGTGGCCGCTCACCCTCCGCAACGCCAAAGGCGATCTGGTCCGCTTGACCACCAAGAAGCAGGGCGACAAGCACGTCATTGATCAGACCGATCCGTCCGATGCCGCCTGGCTTTTCGGCTCTGATGACGCCAACGTCAGCTTCGCCGGCGCCCTCCAATTCTCCGAAGCCCGCCTGCTGGCCTTTCCTGTGCGCTCCGCCAAAGGCAGCTTCGCCTGGATCACCTGCCCGCTGATCCTCCGCCGCGCCGCCCGCGACGGCGTGCTCCCTCTCAATCCGTCCAATCTGCCGGATCCGTCCGACGACCGAGCCCTCTTTGCGGAAAAAGGCCCGCTCGCCCTCGGCGACAAGATGGTCCTCGAAGAATACGCCTTCACCCGCTCTAACGGCTTCCCACCCAATCTCGGCAGCACATTGGCCGCCCTCCTCGCGGAAGACCCCGTCTGGGCCGAAGTCGCCAATCGCCTCGTCATCCTCAGCGACGGCATGATGAGCTTCTTCGCCCAGAACGCCTGTGAAGTCGCCCAGCATGTCCGCATTGACGACGACACCGGCACTGCCGCCGGTGGCGCGCTCTTCAATCAGGAAAACGTCCCCAGCGAAACCCTCTTCTACGCCGTCCTCAATGCCACCGACGGCCGCGGCGCCGCCTACAAATCCAAGACCGCCAAGGACGCCCTCGACGCCTTCGCCGCCAAGCTCAACGGCGCGCCCTTCCAATTCGGCGGCGACGCCTCCACCGGCCTAGGCTGGTGCACCGTCAAACTCGCCTGACCAGAAAGGAGCCTCACCCATGAAAAACCTCGAACAAATCCGAGCCAAGCACGCGCTTGATTTCTGGCATCCAGCCCAAGCACAGCCGCCGTCCGCCCGCGGTGTTAACCAAGGCGACGTTGTCAGCAAGTTGCCCAGCCTGATTGTGTCCAATGGCCTGTTGCAAACTGCCGCGTTCGCCAAATCGAAAGGCGGCGGGCATCAGGAACTGCTGCTCGCCGTTTTCCGCTTCCTCTCTCATTCCGAGCGCGCGCTATTGCCTCCCCCGCCGCAGGCTCGTCAGGGCGAAACGGAACTCGACACCTACATCCGGCTCTTGAGCGATGGTCAAGACGCGACGTCTCATCGGCTGCAAGCCGCCACCGCCGAAGCTCTCGCTTACCTCGGCTACCTGAAACGCTTTGCTCCCTGAACCGGAGGCCCGCCATGCCCACCCTCATGCCCTTTGACACCGCTGCCGCCCTCGGTCCGAACGCCGAGAAATGCGACAGCCGATCCCTGCTGCTCGACCGGTTCGTTTACGAACACGCGGACATGGACGAGGCGCGCAAACTTCATTTCTCTCAGGTGTGCGCGGACTCGTTTGGTGCGATCCGCAAAACCCGCGAGGGTTGGCAAGCGACACTCAACGACTCCAAGGCTAAACCCGACGCCAAGGCCAAGGCCAAGGCATTCCTTGAGGATACCGAGGGCTTGGCGAAGCGGACGGCAACCGTGGGACCGGCATTGATCGAGGCCCACAGCCGCAAGACCTCGGCGAAGGTGGAGGCGCACGCTCGCTCTGTCGCCGGGACTCCAAGCTGTGCCACCCTCCACGCCCAACTCCAATCCCGCCTCATGGTCAACATGGCCGGCGGCGTGATGGAGAACGCTGGCCTGTGCCTCGACCGCTTCGGCCTGCCCTACATCCCCGGCAGCGCCGTCAAAGGTTGCGCCCGTCGCGCCGCCCTCGCCGCCCTCCACGAGTGGTGCGCCGCCGGCGGCCAGACCCAGCACAAACCCACCGGCCCGGACAACCCGTTGGGCTCCTGCTGCGCCTCCTTCACCACCCCCGCCGAAATGCTCGCCGCCATCGCCCGCGTCTTCGGCTGGTGCGAACTCGATTGGTCCGATCGGTCGAATCAGTCCGACTTCCGCTGGGCCTGTGCGCGCGACACGGCCACCCTGAAAACCGCCGCGGAAGCCCTGGCTGCCCACTTCCGCTGGCCCATTGAGGACCGCCACCGGGATACCCCGTGGCTTTCTCTCCCCAACTTCGCCGGCAGCGTCTCCTTTCTCCCCGCCTATCCCGTGGACCTCGGCAAAACCGGCAGAGTGGACGGCCTCCCGCTCGACGTGCCCGCCATTGGCAAACTCGAACTCGACGTCGTCACCTGCCACCACCGCGATTACTACGCGAGCGATAATCCAAACGCAGTTGCAACCGACACCGAAGAACCCGTTCCCGTGGTCTTCCCCGCCGCCGCCCCCGGCCACGTCTTCACCTTCGCCCTCGTCCCGTTGCGGAGTGCAACAGATCGGTCCTATCCGTCGAATCCGTCCGCCGCCCCGAAAGAGGAAGGCCGCGGCTCCCTCCGAAACCACGTCCGCCGCTGGCTCAAGACCGGCTTGGAAGTTTTCGGCCTCGGCGCCAAAACCAGCGCCGGCTACGGTTGGTTTGCCGACGTCACAGATGTTGTGCAGCCCCTGGTTGCCGCCGAACAAGAGCGCCTTGCTAAAGAAACCGCCAAGAAGGCAGCCGCAGACAAAGCGGCCGCACAAGCTGCTGCACAAGCCGCGGCGGAAGCGGAGCGGCTGGCCAAAGCTCCTCCGCACGAAAAGTTCCAAGCAGAATACGGCAAGCTCGGCGATGAGCCATTTGCCGCACAAGCCAAGAAGTTCGCTGAGATGAACGATGACCAGCGGCACGGCTTTGTGCTCGCGCTCAAAGACCGACGCGACACCGCCAAACGCTGGTCCAAGAAAAAGCCCGAACTCCTCAAACCGTGGCAGGAGTTCGCCCAGAAACTTCAACCGCCCATCCAGCTTCCATGAAAACCGAAACCTTCCACCTCGAACTCCTCACCCCCTGCTTCTGTGGTGGGGCTGAACCCGAAAAGCAGGCTGAAATCCGCGCCCCCTCCATCCGCGGCCAACTCCGTTGGTGGTTCCGCACCCTCGGCGGATTCAAATCCCTCGCTCCCACTTCCGTCCGCGACCAGGAAGCCTACATCTTCGGCAGCACCGCGGGGGATGAGGGGCAAGCCGGAAAACTGTTGGTGCGGGTAAGCAGAATTCAGGTAAGGGCAGCCATCCGTGACGGCCAGGAACTTGGACACAAGAACTTCAGCGACCCAGCTTACCTGACGTTCCCCATTCAATCCCGAGAGAAGGGAGGACACAAAACCAACCATGCCGGACGTGGAGTTCTTGTTGAAGGATCATTTGCCTTGAGCCTGCAATCGCGTGGCAAAACCGCTCTTTGGGCTGATATCCAGGCAATGGTGGCAGTGTTTGGTCATCTTGGCGCACTCGGATTTCGGGGGCGACGGGCTATGGGCGCGTTGGCGCTTGCCAGCCCAGCCCAAAGCCTTCGGGAAGCCCTCGGAAGATTCACCTCACCGCAAAACCTCGAAATCAAGCAGATTGGTGGCACGAATTTAACCTCCGGCCGTGACTGTGTTTCTGCACTTGGGTCTTGGCTCAAGTCTTGGCGCGAGCATGGACGCACGCCCAATATCGCCGTTCATCAACCCGGTTTTGACTGGGCAAGACGAGACCACAACGAGGGCAGTCGGCGACTCACCGGCCATCCCGTGAGCACGAATCCGCCCGGACATCCGCCCAAGGGCAACGATGGTGAAACCTTCCGACCGGCTATTGGACTGCCGATCGTCCAATATTTCAGTTCCGCTCCAAGAGGCCAGCCCAACACAGTTATGTGGGACTGGGAATGGAACGCCCAGCGACAAAAAGGCGAAGGCCGCTTCGCCTCGCCCATCCTCCTCCGCCCCCACCGTGACGCCGCCGGCCGCTGGCATGCACTGGTCATCTTCGTGGACGCCCACGCCTGGCCTTCCGGCAAACCCGTCTTCCTCAACGGCCAGCCCCGGCGCGCCTCACTGGACCTCTACAACCAAATGAAAAAAGACCGCCGTCTCCAGCCCTTCCCATGAAAACACCACCTGAAAAACGATCCGCCCAATCCGTCAGATCCGCCGGATCCTCCCGCCGCAAGCGCCTTCGCCCTGCCGGCGGCTACCGCAAGACCGCCAGCTTCCAGACCGCCACCCTCATCTACGACGCCACCTACTGGTTCATCGAGAAATTCCTCGATCCCCGCTCCCGCCTCGCCGACCAGATGCTCATGGCCGCGCGCAGCGGCCGCCAGAACATCGCCGAGGGCAGCCGCTTCGCTGCCACCTCCTCCCAGACCGAACTGCGCCTGGTCAACACCGCCCGCTCCAGCCTCGAAGAACTCCTCCTCGATTACGAAGACTACCTGTTCCATCGCCATCTGTCCCAGTGGGCGCCCGAGAGCAAGGAGGCCCTCGCCGTGCGCGCCATCGGGCAGGAGCTGTCCCGTGATCCGTCCGCTCCGTCTGATCCGTCGGCAGATCCCCAATCTGCCCGCCGCGCTCTCCATGCCCGCTACTCTCGTTGGCTGGAGCACGCCGAGGCTGGCACCCGCGCCAACGCCCTTATCTGCCTCATCCACCAAACCAACTACCTTCTCGACCAGCAAATCTCCGCCCTCGAGCAGGCCTTCATCGAGGACGGCGGTTACTCCGAACAACTCGCCACCGCCCGCCTTGCCCACCGCACCCGCCCGCGTGATGCGTCGGATCCGTCGGATCAGTCGGTTCCCGTCCCCCGCTGCCCAAAGTGCGGCGCGCTCATGGCCCTCCGCACTGCCAAAACCGGCAAACACGCCGGCCATCAGTTCTGGGGCTGCACCGCCTACCCCGACTGCAAAGGCACCGCCGAACTATGAGCCACCTGCCCACCGAACCCCAGCGCATTACCGCCGCCCTCGTCTCCGTCGGCGGCTCGCCCGCACCCGTGCTGCATGTGCTCCGTCAACACCGCCCCGCCCACGTCTGGTATTTCTGTTCCGTCGGCAGCCGCGCCAATGCCGATGCCATCCAAGCCCAACTCGACTGGCGTCCCGCCACGCGCTTCATCGAGGTCGCGCGCTTCGAGGAACTCGGCCCGTGCTACCGCGAACTGCGCCGCAAAATCCCTGAAATCCTCACCGAAACCAAAGTGCCGCCCGCCGAAGTGCTCGTAGACTACACTGGCGGCACCAAAACCATGAGCGCCGCCCTCGTGCTCGCCGCCGCGGAATCGTTCCAGCAATTCTCCTACGTCGGTGGTGAGCAACGCGAAAAAGCCGGCCTTGGCATCGTGCTTGATGGCACAGAACGCACCCACTACCAGACCAACCCCTGGAGCGACCTCGCCATCCGCGAAGTCGAGCGCGCCCGCGATCTCTGGGCCGGCTGCCAGTTCGAAGTCGCCGCCCACGTGCTTCTCGAAGTCGCACCCAAGGTGCCGCACCGCCTCCGATTCGAGGCCATCGCAGACCTAGCCAGCGCGCTGGCGGCCCGGCATCGCTTGGACTTTCGTCAGGCGAAAGCATTGCTTGACCGCCTGCAAGGCCGTTTGCCGCTGCTCCTCGACGGCCGCAACGACCACGGCTTGCTGGCCCTCGCGCGGAACGTGCAAACCCTCTGCGAATCCTGCGCCAGCGACAAAGCCAGTGACACCTTCCTCCGCGAACTGCTCGACAACGCCCTCCGCACCGCCGCCCAAGGCCGCTACGAGGACGCCGCCGCCCGCCTCTACCGCGCCATGGAAATGCAGGGCCAGCTTTGGCTCAACGAAGCCACAGCCGGCCTGTTCGTGAACGGCAAGTGCAAACCGGAAAATGCGGATAAACTCCCCGACGCGCTGAAGGCATTGCCTTTTTGCCAGCCTGACGAAACCGGCGAAATCCGCCTCAGCCTCGAACAAACCTTCCGCGCCCTCGCCGCCCTCGGCCACGAGCGCGCCCGCGCCATCGTGGCTGACCTCGACGCGAAGAAGAGCCGCTGGCGCGCCGCCACCGAAAAACGCAACACCAGCATCCTGGCTCATGGCGTGCAACCCATCGGTGCGAATGGCTTCGAGGAAATGAAACAAATTGCCACCGACTTCCTCGGCTTTGACCTCACCCGCGAAACCAACCCCATCCCGCCGCTGGACCCGCGGTGGTTTGAAGCCGCTTGATGAAAACCCAACTTTGTCTCCTCGGTGGGGAGTTGATGCCCAACGTTATTGGCATCCTCCATCAGCAGCCTGATGTCGTCCTTCCGGTGGTCACGCGCGAATCAGCGAAACAAGTCGAGCATCTCGCCACGGCCTTGCGCGCAGCCGGTTGCCCGGCGCGCTTGCAGGACCCCATCACCGTGCTGCCCTACGACCCGGCGGACTGTTGGCAGAGCCTGCGACAGAATTTGCGCGCTTCGGACCATCTGACCATCAACTGGACCGGCGGAACCAAAATCATGAGCTTCGCTGCCCGTCGGTTTGCTGAGGCCCTCAAGCTGTCGGCCCTGTATGTCAACACTGCGGAACGTCAGCTATTGACCGAGGACCTGGCCACCGGCACGACCCGCGTGGATTCGATTGACTCCACCCGGCTCGGTCTCAACGTGCTGGTCCATATCCTCGCCGCTGGCCATCGCTTGGAAGGGGCTTCAGATCTCGAGGCCTTTCGCCACCGTTGCACACCGTCCCCGGCCCTGGTCCGGGCCGCCACCCTCATCATGGACGCGCGCCCGTGGGAACGCACCGAGCTGTTCCGTTTGGCCGATGCGGCCAACCAACCGCGCACGCCGACGCGTTTGGGCGAAGGCTTCTTGCAGGCGCTGGTGGATGCCCGTCTGATTCAGCCGGGGCGCCGACCGGGTGAGTTCTTTCTCTCCACGGAAACCCTCTTGCACCCCTTTCACCGACAGAGCGCACAGGAGCAGAACGCTGCCTTCCTCCGCAGCCTCTATTTGGAAGTGTTCGTCTGGTCCCAAATCAAGGAGCGCAGTGCCCTGGATGATGTGGCTTGGCACCTCGTCCTCAACCCCGGCCAGACCGGGCGCATGGCCGAACTGGACGTCGTCGCTGCCGGCGAGGGCCGCCTGCTGGTCCTCGAGTGCAAAAGCCATCTCGACCTCGACAAGCTTGCCGACGTCATTGAGGAACAATTCGCTCGCACCCGGCGGATTGGGCGTTTGTTTGGCAGTTGGATGCTCTACATCCACCGCCACCGGGCGGATTATGTCGCTGCCAACGCGGCCGCCATCATTGCCAGCCAGGAGGCGAAAGCACGTGAATACGGTGGCTGTTTGGTATGGCACGATGACTTGGCCGACTTGCCCCTTCGCGTGGCGACATTCATCAACGAATCCAGACCGATTCTCTGACCTGACGCTGCCCATGCCCGCGCCCGGCCGCACCTCCCCGGACGTCCCGCTTACCGCCACACCCTCACTACTCTGCCACGCTGCCCCCTGCCAACGCACCGCGTCATCGCCGCCACCTCGTGATTTGACCGATCCCTCCCATCCGTCTCATCCATCCCATCTCCCATGAAAAAAACCTCCCGCCCCGCCAAAGCCACCCGGCCCGCCCCGGCTCCCGCGCCCATGCCCACCGTGCCCGTCGGGGCCCCCGAGCCGCCCGCCTCTGAAACCGTCCTCCTCGCCGTCGTTGGCATGTCCCCGGCCATTCTCACCGAAACCCTCTGGGCGCTGGCCCACCCGGCCAACGGCTCTGAGCCGGTCATTCCCCACCGGGTCATCGCGGTCACCACTACTCAGGGCCGCGAGAAACTGGCCGCCCTCTTTGCCCCCTCCGCCCAGCTCGGCGGCGTCGCTCCGTGGGACGCCCTCCGCGTCGCCCTCCAGGCCGAAGGCCACGACCTCACCGGCCGCCTCCGCTTCGGCAACACCGCTGACGACCTTCGCGTCATCACCGCTGCCGACCCCGCCACGGGCCGTTCCCGCGAACTCCCCGACATCCGCGACCGCGCCGACAACGAAGCCGCCGCCGACTTCCTCCTCGAACAAGTCCGGGCCATCGTCGAGAACCCCGACACCCAACTCATCGCCTCCGTCGCCGGCGGCCGCAAAACCATGAGCGCGCTCCTCTATGCCTGCCTCACCCTCGTTGGCCGCGAAACCGACCGCCTCACCCATGTCCTGGTCAGCGAGCCATTCGAGACCCTGCGCGACTTCTGGTTCCCCGCCCAGCCCGGCGGCCCGCTGCCTGGGAGATCGGTCCCATCCGTCGGATCAGTCGGCTCTGTCAGCTCCGTCCCCCCCGCCACCGCCACCCTCGACCTCGCCGATGTCCCCTTCGTCCCGCTCCGCAACCTCTTTCACCGCGAACTCGGCACCAAGCCCGGCACCTTCCTCCGCCTCGTCGAGAATTGCCGCACCACCCTCCGCCAGCAGGCCGCCACTCATCTTCGCGTGACCCTCGACACCGCCCGCGCCGAACTCGAAGTTAACGGCCACACCCTCAAACTCGGCCCCACCGAAATGCTCGTCGCCCTCTTTCTCGCCCGCCGCGCCAAGCACAACGAACCCGCCTACACGGCCTACAAGGACGCTCTCGACGACCTCAACACCTTCCGCCGGGAACAAATCCAACAGGCCTCCGCCCGCGACCTGAACGACTGGCGCCACGCCGATTCCCTCCGCGCCGAGTGCGACGATCGGTTCCTCGTCAAGGCGACTTCCAGCCTCCGCGACAAGCTTCGCCGCTGCGGCGGCGACGCCGCCCTCCTCGCCGCCTGCCTCCCGGAAAAGGGCCGCTGCTCCCTCGACGTTCCCGGCTCGCTCCTCTTCCTCCGCTGATCCGTCCCCTCGGTCGGATCTGGCTCATCCGATTCACCACCGCACGTCCCGGGACGTCCCGCTTACGGCAAGCATCTGCGCCGCATGGCATTCTCCGGCCATGCATCCGCAACTCGTTCCCCTCGCCGAATACCTCCGCCAGAACGACTGGAATTTCGCTGTTATTGATGACGATTCGTTGCTTCTGCCCTTCAGCGAGAAGGAACTCTCGTGGACAGCCATCGCCATGTTGAACGACCCGGCCAAACTGCTCGTCCTCCATTCCCGTCTCCCCGTGCATATCCCGCCGCAACATCGCCCCGACATCGCGCGCCGGCTCCACCAATTCAATAACGGCTGCCTCGCCGGCTTTTTTCAGCTCGACGAGGCCGACGGCGAGGTCCTCTTTCAAACCACCCAGTTTGTCGGCGCCGACGGCCTCGATCCGGACATCCTGCCCTGGTTCTTCGCCGCTCATCTCGTCATCGTTGGCAAGCGCTTTCCCGAACTCATGCGTCTCGCCCTGGTGGCTCCTCCCGCCCCGGCAGCGCCCGGGGAAATCCCTCGCACGTCCCGCCCGGACCCCAACCCCCTCACCAACAATTGAGTCCCACCCATGCCCACTGCCATCCTCAACCTTGAACGCTGCCACGTCACCCTCGTCTCCGAGCGCCTCGAAATCTACACCCCCGACCCCGAACACCCCGACCGCGAACAACTCCACCGCACCCTCCCGCTGCTCGACCTCGACCGCGTCATCGCCGGCGAGAACACCCATTTCAGCGGCCGCGCCCTCGCCGAACTCCTCCGCCGCCAGATTCCCATCCAGTTCTTCGCGTGGAACGGCCGCTTCCTTGGACACTTTCTCCCCGCCCAGAACCACCACGGCCTCGCCCGCCTCCGACAATACCAGCGCACCCTCGACCCCGCCTTCGCCCTCGACATGGCCGGCCGCATTGTCACCGCCAAAATCTACAACCAACGCCGCGTCCTCCAGCGCCTCGCCGCCGGCCGCGAAGGCCGGGATCCGTCCGCTCCCTCGGATCCCTCCGCCACCTCTGCCACCCTCCAATTCCTCGGTGCCCTCCTCGGCACCGCCGCCCGCGCCCGCACCCTCGACGAACTCCGCGGCCACGAAGGCATCGCCACCGCCCGCTACTTCACCGCTTGGGCTGCCTTCCTGCCCCCGGAATTCCCCTTCGAGTGCCGCTCCACCCGCCCGCCCCTCAACCCCGTCAACGCCTGCATCTCCTTTGCCGCCACCCTTCTGCACAACGAAGCCGTCGCCGCCTGCCACGCCCACGGCCTCGACCCCGCCCTCGGCCTCCTCCACACCACCGAAAACGGCCGCTGGTCCCTCGCCCTCGACCTCATCGAACCCTTCCGCCCCGCCCTCGTCGAAGCCCTCACCCTCGACCTCTTCAGCCACCAGATCCTCAATGCCACCCACTTCGATCACCGCGACGGCGGCTGCTTCCTCAACGAGGAAGGCCGCAAAAAATTCTTCCTCCAATACGAACGCCGCCTCGAACGCCAGTTCCTCTCCGAAACCGCCGGCCACCGCACCACCCTCCGCGCCCAGCTCGAACACCAGGCCGTCATGCTCAAAACCGCCCTCGACCGCCCCGAAGCCTTTGAACCCTTCCTCATGAACTGAACCCTCCGCCCCATCCGCCGGTTATGTCCGCTCCGCGCGCTCCCACTCCCCCCGAAGACTGGTGGTTCCAGGCCTTCCCCCTCGCTCCCTACGCCCAATCGCCCCCCGGAGAAAAACAAATGCTCATCCTCCTCGCCTACGACATCGCCGACCCCCGACGCCTCGCCCGCGTCGCCAAAACCTGCGAAGACTACGGCGTCCGCGTCCAATACTCCGTCTTCGAGTGTCACCTCGAACCCGGCGACTTCGATACCCTCTGGCTCAAACTCCTCGACCTCATCAACGATCGGGAAGACCGCCTCGTCGCCTACCGGCTCGACGCCCGCAACGCCCGCGAAACCCTCACCGCCGGCGCCATGGTCTGCTCCGAAAAAGCCCTCTGCTACCTCGTCTGATCCTTCCCTTCCCCTGGCGGCTTTCGGCAGAAGGCCGGAAACTGCCCCGGCGCGCGGACGTCCCCGTC
>JBKBTZ010000108.1:0-11331 GCA_046290825.1 Limisphaerales bacterium | reverse complement strand
CGGTGTATGTGGTCACCCCTTCGACTTCCGGGCGGAACCTGCTGCCGCTGGCCCTGGCGCGTTGGCTGCAGGTGAAGTTTGGGGGGGAGGTTTTCGACCGCCTGGACAGCAACACCGCGCAAGAGGCCAAGAATCGCCGCGGCTACATCGAAAAGGTCTCGCAGCCGACCCGCATTGTCGTGCCGCTGGAGACGGCCCAAGCCTTGTCCGGCCGCCGTGTCATCGTGGTGGATGACATTCTGACCAGCGGCGAGACGCTGAACGCGGTCCAGGAGGCGCTGGCCGTCTGCGGGGTGCGGGTGGATGGCGTCGTCGTGCTGGGAGCCGCGCAAGGTGCCCGTCCGGCCTCGGAGTCGGTCGCCCGGCAACTGAGCAAGCACCTGGCCCGCGAACTGGGGCTGGACTGGCCGCTCGTGCTGGAATCCCTCCGCTTGGCCCATGCCAACGCATATGCTAGCTTGCTCCGCAAAGCGGCGCAGGACGCCGAGAACCAACCGCATAAAGTTTATGAAACCATCCGCCAAAAAGGAGCAGCTCTACGCGAAGCTGCACGATTGGATGTATCAGGAAAGCCTGCGCCACAATCAGACTCCGATCCCGGCCGAATTGAAGGACCCGGCGGCGTGGGCGGACTTCTGCAAATGGCGGAACGATCACTGGCGGACCCTGGGGCGGGAATTTATGCCGAAGTTCGACCGTTGGCTGGAGGCAAAGATCAGCCAGGCGGGCGCGCCGGAGCCGGCGCTTGCCGAGACGCCTCCGCCCTGTCGCGCGTCACTCTCGAAGACCTAGTCCCCTTTATTGACTGGACGCCGTTCTTTCACACCTGGGAATTGCGCGGGGTTTATCCCAAAATCCTGCAGCACGAGAAGCACGGTGAGGAGGCCCGCAAGCTCTTTGCCGACGCGCAGGCCATGCTGCAACGCATCACCCGCGAGAGGCTCCTCACCCCACGCGGCGTTTATGGACTGTTCCCGGCCAACCGGGTGGGTGATGACGTGGAGATTTACACCGACGAAACCCGCGCCACGGTCCGCGCCACGCTGCGTTTCCTCCGCCAGCAGATGGCCAAGGAGGACGGCTCGCCGAACTGGTGCCTCGCGGACTTCATCGCGCCCCGGGGCACGCCGGACCACATCGGCGCCTTCGCCGTCACCGCCGGCCACGAGGTCAAGGCCATTGCGGACGAGTTCAAACGGGCGCACGACGACTACAGCGCCATCCTGATCGAGGCGGTCGGCGACCGGCTGGCGGAGGCGTTTGCCGAATACCTGCACAAGCGGGTGCGGGACGAGTGGGGCTTTGGCCGGGCGGAAAACTTCACCAACGAAGACCTCATCGCCGAGAAATACCGCGGCATCCGGCCCGCGGCCGGTTATCCAGCATGCCCCGATCACACGGAAAAGGCGGTCCTGTGGGCACTGCTGGACGTGGAACGCCACACCGGCATCACCCTGACCGAGAGTTTCGCCATGAACCCCGGCTCCAGTGTAAGCGGCCTGTATTTCGCCCATCCGGAGGCGAAATACTTTGCCGTGGGCAGGCTCGGGCGCGACCAGGTGGAGGATTACGCGCGCCGGAAAGGGGAATCTCCGGTCGAGATGGAACGCTGGCTTGGGCCGTGGCTGGGCTACGCCACCTGACTTTCGGGCTGAGCCGCCAGCGGGGGCCGGGCTTTAGTCCACCATCCTGACTTCACCGCCGCCCTTGACGACCTCTCCAATGATCCAGGCGCGATGTTTGGTGCCGCGAATGGTCCGCAGGACGTCGTCTGCGCGGTCCGCCTTCACGATCGCGGTCATTCCGATGCCCATGTTGAAGACCTGATACAACTCCGCCTCGGATACGTCGCCGGTTGCCAGAATGCGGAAAATGGGCGGCACATCCCAGGTGCCCTTGCGAATCCGCACCTCGCAGTTGGCCGGCAGCACGCGGGGGATGTTGTCCACAAACCCGCCGCCGGTGATGTGCGCCAGGCCCTTGATCACTGGCGGACTGCCGGGGGGATTGAATTTCCGCAACAAGGCCTGCACCAGGGGGCCGTAGCTGATGTGGACCTTGAGCAGTTCGTCGCCCAGCGTGCCGCCCAGGTCCGGGATGCGACTCCGGAGTTTGAGCTTCATCTGGTCGAACAGAATCTTTCGCGCCAGCGAATAGCCGTTGGTGTGCAATCCCGAAGAGGCGATGCCAATGACCGCGTCGCCCCGCCGCACGTGCTTCTTTCCGTCCAGCAGGCGGGACTTCTCCACCACGCCAACGATGGTGCCGCTGACGTCGTATTCGCCTTTCTGGTAAAAGCCGGGCATTTGGGCGGTCTCGCCGCCGATCAACGCGCAGCGGTTTTCCGCGCACGCCTTGGCGAAGCCCCGGATGATCTCCGTGAACACGTGCGGTTCCAGTTTGCCGGTCCCGAGGTAGTCGAGGAAGAACAGCGGCTCCGCGCCCAGCACCGCGATGTCATCCACGCAGTGGTTCACCAGGTCCTGGCCGATGGTGTCGTGCCGGTCCATGGCGAAGGCGATCTTCAGCTTGGTGCCCACGCCATCCACCGAAGAAACAAGCACGGGCTGCCGGTATTTCCGCACGTCGAGCGCGAACAGCCCGCCAAACCCGCCCACTTTGCCGAGCACCTCGCGGCGGTGCGTGGCGGCGAGCAGTTGCGGCAGCGTGGCCTTGACCCGGTTGCCGAGGTCAATGTCCACCCCGGCGCGTGCGTATGCCTTTTGTGTCATGGGGCGCGGAGTAAAACGGCAAACTGGAAGGGGGGCGAGAGGAATTTTCCGGCTTCCGCCGGGGTTAGGGGCGCTCGTTTGGACATGCGCCCGTGGAGAGCTGCCTTGCCCATCCGGCAACGCGGCTCAACGGCCCTCGGTCATGCCGGGCGGCAGGCCGGTCTCCCAGCCCTTGGGCGAGTTCCACGGCCGCACGGAGGCGTTTTCGGGTTCCTGAGAGGCGCAGCCCGCCAGCAGGAGCAGGGAAGCCAAACCGGTCAGCAGCAGGAGCAGGCGCATGGGGAACGCGGTTTAGAATGCGGGAATGGCCAGATCGCCCTCGAAGACTTCGGCGATTTTCCAACCTTCCAGCACGTTCGCAATGCTCCGGTCACCTTCCACACGAACGATGCGAACTTTGGCCACGAGTTTCCCGTCGCGGTTGACGAGCATCTCGCCGCGTTCGAGCATGCCCTGATTCTCCCCGGCGTTCAGCACCACAAAATCCCACTTCGGATCGGAAACCACCACCTGGGCGCGGAGGTTGGCGGGCAGTTTGACGCGGTATTCCGGGTCAATGAACTGGGCCAACCGGTTGTTCAACTTGTTGACTTCGTTCTGGAGAATCCGTTTTTCCAGCGTGGAGGCGGTCAGCGCATCCTCGGTCTCCTTGAGTTTCGTGATGACGCCGCGCACCTGATCCACTTGCAAACCAAGGGCGGCCCACGCGGCCAGTTCGGCGCGCGCATCGTCACGGTCCGCCGTCATCGTCTTGAGCTTTGCGGTCAGGTCGGCGGCCTGGCGACGGTTTTTCTCGGCGTCGGCCAACGCGGTGTCGCGCGCCTCTTCGGTGCTTTTGAGTTTCTCCGTGGTGGCGGCCAGTTCGGTCTTTGTGACGGACAGTTCGCGCTTGGTTTTGCCGTGCGCGGCCACCTCCTTGTCCCACTCAGTCTTGTTGAAATCCCGTTCCTGACGGGTGGTGGCGATGACTTCCTTGACTTGGACAAAGTTAATCACGCCTACGGCCAGCCCGGCCACGATAGCGATGATGAGACTGATGCGAATCAACATGTTGAGCGGGTGTTGAAAACCAATGCAGCCTAGACATCCGCCCGTGCCGGTGTCAACGCCCCATTCCGGTCGCCCAGCGACTTCGTTGTGAACCCTGCGTTCCTTGACTTCCGCCAGGGCCGGTTTCACCCTCGCCCGCAAATGCGCCCTCGCCCGCTCCGACCGACTTGGTTGATTCTGCTTCTGCCCCTGTTGATTCTGGCCGGCTCCGGCGTCGCCCTGCGCGCCCAGACCAATCCCGCGCCCGACAGCCTCGTTGGCGGCCTGAGTATGGCGGAACTGGTGCGCATGAATCTGCATCTCCAGGAACAGTTGCACGCGGCGCAACTGGCCATCGAACGCACCCGGCTCGAATCGCAGGAAGCCGCCCGAGCGCAAGCTGCTGCCATCACGGAGAGGCTGAACCTGATCCAGGGCGCCCTCGAAGCGGAACGCGCCCGCCGCGCGGACGAGGCCCAACGCGCCAACCGCACGCTGCTCTGGGTGGCGGCGAGTTTTGGCGGAGTCGGGCTGCTGGCCATGGTGCTGACCGCGCTCTTTCAGTATCGCGCCATGAACCGCGCTCTCGGTCTGGCCACCGTGCCGGCCGCGCTGCCGTCCGGGGCTGCCCCCGCGCTACTGCCTGCGCCGGACGGCGGCGGCACGCCCGGCAAGTCCGTCACCGTTTCCAATCAGCGCCTCATGTCCATCATCGAACGGCTGGAGCGGCGCGTGTTGGAACTGGAACAGCCGGCCCCGGCCCGGGCGGGCACGGCGGTTCCGGACGAACGCAACGCCCGGCTGGCCGCGTTGATGGAACGGGGGCAGGCCTTGTTGAACGGCGACAAGGCCGCCGAGGCACTGGCCTGCTTTGACGAGGCGCTGCGCCTTGCGCCCGACCATCCCGAGGCGCTCGTGAAAAAGGGGGCGGCCCTCGAACGGTTGGGGCAGGACGAAGAAGCGTTGCGCTGCTACGACCGCGCCATCGCCGCCGACCAGTCACTGACCCTCGCCTATCTCTACAAAGGCGGCATCCACAACCGGCACGAGCGTTACAACGAGGCGCTCGAATGTTACGAGCAGGCGTTGCGGGCGCAGGGGGCCGCGCGTTGAAGCCGCGCCCGCTTCACCGCGTTTCTGTTTCCAGCACCAACCGCCCCGGCTCCACCACCACCCGGGCCACCCGTTCCAGCGCCGCGCGCGTCGCGTCGTTGGTGCCGATGCCCTGGGCGAAGTTCCGGCGTTGAATGTAACCCAGGTAATGGTCCGGCACGCGCGCCCCCTTCACCCCGAGATCCTGAATCGTCACCCGCAACCCGCCGTTCGCGCAGCCGACCGCCAGTGTGCCTGTGCCGTTCAGGTAACGCCCCCGGAAGGGCAGCAACCCGAGTTCTTCGAGGGGCACGCTGAATTGCCCGGCCACCAGGTTGCTGTGGAGCGTGAGATGCACACGGTTGCTGAAGCCCGCGCTGGACAACAGCACGTTCACGTCGCGTTCCGTCAACACCAGCGCGGCGTTCGTGCGCCCGTCGCGCGCAGCGGCGAGAAAGCCGTCCAGCCGCTGATGCAAATTGGTGACTTCCGCGGGCGTCCACGAAAGCGCCGGCAGCGCGACCGGCGCGGGCTGCGTGAACTGCTCCAGAAAAGCCCGGGCCTTGCGATAGCCCAACCACGCAGCCACGCCCACTACGAGGGCCAGCCCGAGAAACAAGCCCGCCATCCAGAGCAGACAGCCCCGGCAGCCTGATGCGTTGCGCGACATGGGCGGAATCAGCCTGAAAACCGGAGCCAAGGCAACTTCTTAGCCGGAGCAACTTTTGCCACAAGGCGGACACCCGCATTGGCCCGGCGGCAACGGTTTGCCCAGGGCGGCGCGCGGGGAATGGCAACCTTGCCAAACCCGCCGCCCTCCGCTGAAATCCCGCGCACCGAAATGAACCGCATCTTCGTCACCGGCGCCGCCGGATTCATTGGCAGCACCCTCGTGGACCGCCTCTTGGCCGAGGGCAAGGTCGTGGTCGGCTGGGACAATTTTTCCACCGGCCAGGAGCCGTTTCTCGCCGGTGCCCTGAAGCACCCCAACTTCAAGCTCCTGCGCGGCGACAACCTGGACTTTCCCGCCCTGACGGCGGCGATGGCCGGCTGCGACACGGTGCTGCACCTGGCCGCCAATGCGGATGTGCGGTTCGGCCTGAACCACCCGCGCAAGGACTTCGAGCACAACACCACCGCCACCTTCAACGTGCTCGAGGCCATGCGCGCCAACGGCATCAAGACCATCGCCTTCAGCTCCACCGGCAGCGTGTATGGCGAGGCGGACATCATCCCGACGCCGGAGAACGCGCCGTTCCCCATCCAGACCTCGCTTTACGCCGCCTCGAAGGTCGCCGGCGAGACGCTCATCCACAGTTATTGCGAGGGTTACGGTTTCGAGGGCTACATCTTCCGCTTCGTCTCGATCCTCGGCGAACGCTACACCCACGGCCATGTGTTCGATTTTTACAAGCAGTTGGTGGATCACCCGGACCACCTGCGCGTCCTGGGCGACGGCACCCAGCGCAAAAGCTACCTCTATGTGGGCGATTGCGTGAACGCGATCCTGCACGTGATGAACCTCCGCACCGCCCGGCAGGCGAAACACCGCGTCGAGACCTACAACCTCGGCACGGAGGAATACGTGCAGGTCAACGACTCGATCCGCTTCATCTGCGGCGCGCTCGGCCTCAAGCCGAAGCTCGAATACACCGGCGGCAACAAGGGCTGGATCGGCGACAACCCCTTCATCTTTCTCGACACCAAAAAAATCCGCGCCACCGGCTGGAAAACTACGCTCACCATCGAACAGGGCATCGTCCGCACGCTCGAATGGCTGCAGGCAAACCGGTGGGTTTATGAGACGAGGAAGTAGCTGACCGTCTCATCATCGTAATCTTGCTCTTCCTCTTAATCCCTCATTGGGACCCGGGGATTAAGAGGAAGAGCAAGAGTAAGAGCAAGAATCCAACAAATGAACATCACCGTCCTGGGCCTCTGGCACCTCGGGTGCGTGACCGCTGCGTGTTGCGCGCGGCATTTCCGCGTCACGGGCCTGGACTTTGACGCGGCGACGGTCGCCGGGTTGCAGCAGGGCAAAGCGCCGTTGTTCGAGCCGGGCCTGGACGAGTTGATTGCCGCCGGGGCGGCCGCGGGAAACCTTTCCTTCACCACCGATGCCGCCGCGGCCTGCGCCAGCGCCGACATCCTCTGGCTCTGTTACGACACGCCGGTCAACGACGACGACGAGTCCGATGTGGACTTCGTGTTGAACCGGCTGCGCCGCGCCCTGCCGCATCTGCCCGGCGGCGCGCTCGTGCTGATTTCCTCGCAGCTCCCCGTCGGCACCTGTGCGAAGCTGGAGGCGGAGTTTCCGCAATTCCACTTTGCCTGCTCGCCAGAAAACCTGCGCCTCGGCAAAGCCATCGAAGTCTTCAGCCGGGCTGACCGTTTCATTGTCGGCCTACGCGATGAGACGAAACGCGCGCTGCTGGAGAAGCTGTTTGCCCCGTTTACCTCGCAGGTCATCTTCATGCGCACCGAATCGGCGGAGATGGTGAAGCACGCGCTCAACGCCTTCCTCGCCGTGAGCGTGACGTTCATCAACGAGATCGCCCGCCTCTGTGAACACGTCGGGGCGGACGCCAAGGAGGTCGCCGCCGGCCTGAAGAGTGACATTCGCATCGGGCCGAAGGCCTATCTCGGCCCGGGCGGCCCGTTCGCCGGCGGCACGCTGGCCCGCGATGTGGTCACCCTCACCAGGCTGGGGGCGGTCACGGGGGAGGCGCTGGCGCTCATTCCCGCCATCAAGCAAAGCAACGACGGCCACCGCCGCTGGGTGTTCAACCGCCTGCGCTCGCGGCTCGGCGAACTGCGCGGCAAGACCGTCGCCGTGCTTGGCCTGACCTACAAGCCGGGGACCGACACGCTGCGCCGCAGTTCGGCGGTGGAGTTGTGCGAGGCTTTGCTCGAGGCGGGCGGCCTGGTGCGTGCGTTTGATCCGGTCGTGAAGCAACTCCCGCCGGAACTGGCCGGCGTGACACTGGCTGGTTCGGTGGCCGAGGCGTTGCGCGGGGCGGATGCCGCCGCGGTCTGCACCGAGTGGCCGGCGTTTCGCCAGGCGAACTGGCCCGCCGTGGTGACAGCCATGCGGGGGCGCATCATCGTGGACGCCAACCGGTTTCTGGAAAAGGAATTGAAAGGCGTTGCCGGCGTCGAACATCTTTCCGTCGGACGCCGATGAAGACACGAATTTCACGAACGAGCACCAATTCAAGAGTGGTGCAGCCGGGGCGGATTCGTGAGCATTCGCGCAATTCGTGTCTATGAAACTTCAAGGTGTAAACGCCCTCATCACCGGCGGCAGCCAGGGCCTCGGCAAGGCCATTGCCGAATCCTACCTCCGCGAGGGAGCGAACATTGTCCTGTGCGCCCGCAACGGGAAGGAACTCGCCGCCACGCGCGATGAACTCGCCAGGCTCGCGGGCGCCGGTCAGAAGGTTCTCGCGAAGCCGTGCGACGTTTCCTCCCAGGCGCAGGTCAACGAACTGGTCGCTTTTGCGCTCGCGGAACTGGGTTCCCTGCAAGCTCTCGTGTTGAACGCGGGCGTCTATGGTCCAATGGGGCCGAGCGAATCCGTGGACCTCGCCGAGTGGCGGCGGGCGTTGGACATCAACCTGTTCGGGGTTCTGCTGCCGTGCCGCGCCGTCATCCCGCACTTCAAACAGGCGCGGCGCGGAAAGATCATCGTCCTCAGCGGCGGAGGCGCGACAAATCCGCTGCCCAACATCAGCGCCTACGCCGCTTCCAAGGCTGCCGTCGTGCGCCTCATGGAAACGCTGGCGGAGGAGTTGAAGCCCTACCACGTGGACGTGAACGCCATCGCGCCCGGCGCGCTTGCTACGCGGCTTGTGGATGAGGTCCTCGCCGCCGGACCGGAAAAGGTTGGCGCAGCGTTCTTCGAGAAGAACAAGCAGTGGAAGGAAAAAGGTGCCACGCCCCTGCACTTGGGGGCGGGCCTGGCCGTGTATCTCGCCAGCGCCGAGAGCAACGGCATCACCGGCAAACTCATCAGCGCGCAGTGGGACCCGTGGGCCACGCTGCACTCGCATCGCGAGGAACTCGCAAAGAGCGACATCTACTGCCTCCGTCGCATCGTGCCCGAGGACCGGGGACAGAAATGGGGAACGTGAAACCACGAATAAACACGAATCCACACGAATTTCTGCGGGGCGCGGGCTTCAGCTCGCTTCAGCGCCCTCATGCAGCCTCGGCTGCCCAATCAGGACCGTCGTCTCATTCAATCAGGCTGTCGAAGCGGCCTGAAGGCCGCGCGCCTTCGCGTTCCTTCGCGTTTCTTCGTGGTTCAAGCTTATGAACGTTGCCCTCATTGGCTGCGGCCTCATCGGCCAAAAGCGGTTGAACAACCTGCCACCCGGCAGCGTGACGGTGGCGTGCGACCTGAACCTCGAGCGCGCCCGCAGGCTGGCCGCGCAAAGCCCCGGCTGCGTCGCGACCGATTCCGTCGAACAGGCCGTTAACGCGCCGAACGTGGACGTGGTGATGGTGGCCACCCTCAACTCCACCCTGGCACCCATCGCCATGCAGGCCGTGCAGGCGGGCAAACATGTGCTGGTGGAGAAACCGGCAGGCATCAGCGTGGCGGAACTGGAGCAGCTCCAAACACTCGCTGCCCAACGCGGTGTTTTCGTGCGCGTGGGCTACAACCATCGCTATCACCCGGCGTGCTTGAAAGCACTGGAGATTTTCCGCAGCGGCGCGCTCGGGCCGATGATGTTTGTGCGCGGTCGCTACGGTCAGGGCGGGCGCGTCGGCTACGAAAAGGAGTGGCGCGCCGACCCCAAGCTGTCCGGCGGGGGCGAGTTGATTGACCAGGGCGTCCACCTGATTGACCTCGCGGGCATTTTCCTCGGCGAGTTCACGACGGTGGAAGGCCACGTGGCCACCTACTTCTGGAACATGCCCGTGGACGACAACGCCTTCCTCAGCCTGCGCAACGCCACCGGAAACACCGCGTGGCTGCACGTCAGTTGCTCGGAATGGAAGAACCTCTTCAGCCTCGAAATCTACGGGCGCGACGGGAAGCTGCACTGGGAGGGCCTCGGCGGCAGCTATGGTGTGGAGCGGCTCACGTATTACAAAATGCTGCCCCAAATGGGCCCGCCTGACACGACGATCTGGGAATACCCGCGCGGCGACGAATCGTGGAAGATTGAGATGGCGGAATTCTTCGAGGACATCCGCCGCGAACGCGCGCCGGTGCCGGGACTCAAAGAAGCCATCGCCGCCCTGCGCGTGGTGGAGCGGATTTACGGCCGTGCTGCCTGAGCGTTGGCGGGTGGCGAACCGTGTGTTGGAACCGGTCCTGGCTCGCCTGACCAAGAGCCGTTTTCCTGCCCCAGCCTGCCGCGGAATCGCACCTTGTTGGCTGCGCCGTTCCACCAAGCTGGCCAACGGACGCGACAAGTTATTCACAGGCCAAACCGGCCCGCGAAATGGGCCGCCAAAATGTCCCAACAGCCTGCGTTTTCGCTTGTGAATATCGTTCTCGTAACTTTTTTGAAAAAACGGTTGCTGCCCCAACAGGTAGTGGCTAGTGTCGCGCCGTCCCCCAACCTGTTGGGGGATTTACTCTCCCAAAAGCGCTCAAAACATCAGAATTTGGGGCGTTTTTGGCGGGATTGGCCGGTTCCTCGGGTTGAATACGGACAACCTGAATCGGACGCGGCTGACAACCCAAAGTTTGTCCCTAGTTATGATTGACGCTCGTGAAGAAGTTTTGCCGTCGGCACCGGCCAAGTCCGTCCGCCGCAACCGCCCTGTGACCCCCGCGCGCCCCGCCGCCAAAAAACCGGTCCGCCGCACCACCCACCTCCCGATTGAGCGGGTGTTCAGCAGTGCCGAGGTCAAACCCTTCGACCAGATCGAATGGGAACGCCGCACCGCCGAAATCACCGATGACTCCGGCAAAACGGTCTTCAAGCAGGAGAACGTCGAGGTGCCCAAGACCTGGTCGCAGCTCGCCACCAAGGTCGTCTGCTCAAAGTATTTCTACGGCGACCCTGCCAAGGCCGAGCGTGAATACTCGGTCAAGCAGCTCATTCACCGCGTCACCCGCACGCTTGCCGACTGGGGCGTGAAGGATGGCTACTTCAGCAAGGAGGACGGCGAGGTGTTCTACGACGAGTTGACGTGGCTGTGCGTGAACCAATATGGCGCGTTCAACTCACCCGTGTGGTTCAACGTCGGGCTGTATCACCAATACGGCGTCGGCAAAAAGTCCGACAAGGGCAACTGGTTTTACAACCGCGCGACCGGCGAGGCCGAGCGCGCCGCCTCGCAATACGAATACCCGCAGGGCAGCGCCTGCTTCATCCAGTCCGTCGAGGACAACATGGAGAGCATCATGCAGCTCGCCTACGCCGAGGCCATGCTGTTCAAGTTCGGCTCCGGCACGGGCACCGACCTTACGCCCATCCGTTCCAGCCGCGAAAAGCTCTCCGGGGGCGGCAAGCCC
>JBKBTZ010000107.1:0-11384 GCA_046290825.1 Limisphaerales bacterium | reverse complement strand
AGCAGGGAACGGAATCGTTCCGGGTAAGCGGGGGTCATGACCACCACCTTGCGCCTTCCATCCTGCAATAAACTGAGATGCGCCCGGGTTAAGCGGGTTCGGACCTGCCCGCAGCAGGTGGCCATTCCCAACGGCGCGCAGGGGACAGCGCGCCCTGTCTTGTCCGAGCTTCCGTCACTCGGTGGCCAGGCCGACTTTCTTCAAAAACGCCTGTTGCGACTGCGGGCGGCCGAGGAACTTCTTGATGGACACGCGCGGGTCGCGCGTCGAGCCGACGGCGTAAATTTCCTCGCGCAGCCGCAGACCGGTGGGCACGTCGTTATAGCGCCCCGGCGCGGCCTCGAACACGCTGGCCAGGTCGGCGGCGATGACGTCCGCCCAGGCGTAGCCGTAGTAGCCCGCGTCGTAGTGCATCAAATGGCCGAAGTAGGCCACGAACGCCGACCCCGGCAGCACGGGCAGGAGCGTGTCGCTCAGAATCCGGTTCGAGAGTTCCACCGGGTCCACGTTCGCGCCGGGGCGCACCTCGGTGTGCAGCGCCAGGTCGAGCAGGCCGAAGGAAATCTGCCGCCGATACCAGGTGGCCTTGGTGGCGAGTTCCGCCGCGCGCAACTGGTCCAGCACCGCCGCCGGAATCTTCTTCTGCGGGTCGCGCCAGTCCGCGGCGAAGGCGTCGAGGATGTCCTTGTCCCACGCCCAGTTTTCGAGCATCTGCGACGGGGCCTCGACGAAGTCGCGCTCGACGTTGCTGCCGGAGAACCGGGCGAAGCGGGCGCGCGTCACCATGCTGTGCATCACGTGGCCGAACTCGTGGAACAGCGTCACCACGTCGTCATGGCTCAACAGCGACGGCTGGTCGGGGCGGGGCGGGGGGAAGTTGCAGACCATCGCCACGGTGGGCCGTTGATAGGGGCCGCCGGGCAGTTGCTTGCCGTCCACCACGCTGAACACGGCGAAGTGGTTGTATTTGCCCTCACGCGGAAAGAGGTCGAGGTAGAACAGGCCGAGCGGCTCGCCGGTGCGCGTATCGCTGACGGCCCAGAGCTGGAGGTCGTCCACCCATTTCGCCGGCGGTTCAACGCGCTGGAAGGTGCAGCCGAAAATGCGCTGGTAGATGGCGAACATGCCGTCGAGCGTGCGCTGCATCGGGAAGAAATCGCGCAACTGCTCGGCATCCACGTTGAACCGCTCCTTCTTGAGTTCGTTGGCGTAGTAACGCCAGTCCCAGTTGTGCAGGACGGCGTTGGGATTGCCGGTGTGGCGGGCCTTCATTTCGCGGAACGTCGCGAGTTCGGCGTCGAGCTTGGGCTGGAGGCCGGCTTTGAGTTCCTCGAGGAACTGCCGGGCGGTGGCGGCGGTGCGGGCCATCTTGGGTTCGATCTGGTAATCGGCCCAGCTCGCGTAGCCGAGCTTCGCGGCGATGGTGGCGCGCAGCTCGAGAATCTGGCGGAGCAGCGGCACGTTTTCCTCGCGGGCAAGCGTGCCGTGAACCTCCTGCATCCGTCGGCGGGTGGCCTCGAGCTGGGCGTTCTCCATGACGCCGATGAACTGGAAGGTCACGTTGGCCAGCAGCGTGTATTCGTCGTCCCCCGTCTTCACGCCGGGCGCGCCGAGGATGCTGTCGGGCACGCCGGCCAGTTCGGCGCGGGTGAACTTCACCGGGGCGCGGGCCTTGGTGATGTTCGAGCTGAAGTCATTGACCAGCCCGGCCAGTTGCTTGCGGAGGCGCTCGATTTCATCGCGTTCGGCCCGGGGCAGGGGGAGGCCGGCGCGGCGGTAGTCGCGGAGCATTTCGTCGAGCAGCTTCTGTTCGACAGCGTCGAGCGCGGGTTTCCGGTCGGCGAACGCCTTGATGACGGCATACACGTCGTCGCGGTATTCGAGGCCCACGGACCATTCGGAGAATTCCTTGATGGCGGCGGCGGCGGCCTCGCGCACGGCGGCGTTGGTGCTGGTTTCCTTGAGGAGGTAAAGGCGGCTGGCGGTGTTGCCCGCGTGGAACATCGCGGTGTCCATCGCCTCGATCGTGTTGGCAAACGTGGCGGCCTCCGGGCGGACGGCGGCCACGCGGTCAAGCGCGGCGTTCGCGTCGGCCATTGCCCGGCGCAGGGACGCCTGGACGGCGGCGGGGGTGGTTTCAAACGTCGGCGCGGTGACGCGCAGGTTGAAGGTCTCGGCGCGGCGGCTGAATTCTTTCAAGGTCAAAGGCGAATGAGTGGAGCGGGAAGGGGACGGGGCGCAACCGGCAAGCAGGACGGCGGCGGCGACCAGAAACGGGGCGATGACTTTCATGCGGGCGGAAGGTAGGGGTGGGCGCGGCGTTTTTCGAGCCGTTTGATGGCCGCTGGGCGCGATTGCCACGGGGCACGCGCGAACCCATACTGCCGTTATGTTCCGCTCCCGCATTTGGCGATGGTTGGTTTCCGCGTGGCTCGGGTGGCTGAGCTTCGGGCTGGCCCCGGGCGGCGCGGCGGGAGCGACGGTGTTGACCAACACGGCGGCGGTGCTGGCGTTAAGCCCGGAGGACGCGGCCCGGGCACTGCCGGTGCGGTTGCGGGCGGTGGTGGTGGACCGCTCGGAGCCGGGGGACCGGGCCTTGACGGTGGCGGATGAGTCGGGGGGTTTGTATGTGCTCTCGCAGCAGCCCATCCTGGCACCGTTTCATCCGCGCGATGTGGTGGAACTGGAGGGAGTCTCCGATCCGGGCGAGTTCGCGCCCATCATGCGTGTGACCGCGGCCCGCAAGGTGGGGACGGCACCGCTGCCCGCGCCGCGCCGGGCCAGTTACCACGAGATCATCTCCGGTGCGATGGACGCGCAGTGGCTCGAGGTGGAGGGCGTGATCCAGGCGACGTTTCCGCCCGCGCCCGGCTCGCAGGTCTGGCGCATGATCGTTTCGGTGGACGGCGGCACGGTGCATGTGCGACTGACCGGGGGACGGGATGCGGCCCTGCAACCGGACGCGGCAGTGCGGATTCGCGCGTTGTGTTTTTACCAGTTCAACCAGCGCCGGCAGTTGCTCAATCCTGTGCTCCAGGTGCCCGCCGGGACGCGGGTGGAGGTGCTCCGGCCGGCGCCCGCTGATCCCTTCGCGGGACCGCCGCGGCCGGCCGCCAGTTTGCAGATGTTCTCGCCGCGCAGCGCCGCCGGGCACCGGGTGCATGTGCGGGGCGTGGTGTTGCACGGGCAGCCGGATGGCTGGGTGTATCTGCGCGACGAAACTTCCGGGCTGCGGTTCCACACGCGGGCGACCAACACGGTGGAACCGGGCGACGTGCTCGACGTTGTGGGTTTTCCCAAGTTTGGCGCGGCTTCGCCGGTGATGGTGGAGGCGGAATTCCGGCGCGCGGGCCGGAGCGCACCGCCGCCACCGTTGCAGTTGAACAATCCGGTGGACGCCTTCGATCATGAGAACAACCTGATCGAGGTCGAGGCGGACCTGACCGCCATCAACCCCGTCATCGAGGGTCTGATGCTGACGCTGCAGGCGGGCGATCTCACCTTCAAGGCGGTGTTGAAGCAGCCGCTGCTCGGAGCGTCGGGGCCGCCCTGGCAGCCGGGCAGCCGGGTGCGGGTGGCGGGCATCTGTTCGGTGGCCTACGACGATGAGCGGCCCATCATGGGCATCTGGCATCCGCAGTCGTTCCAACTGTTGCTCCGCTCGCCGGCGGACGTCGTGGTGTTGCGCGCGCCGCCGTGGTGGACGGCGCAACGGGCGGCTTTGGTGCTGGCGACCGTTCTGGCCATGCTGCTCCTCGGCATGGGGGTGTTTGCTTGGGTGGCCCGGCGGCGGCTGGTGGAGCAGGAGCGGCAGCGCGCCCTGGCGGAGCGCGAGTTCACGGCCATCCTGGCCGAGCGCAACCGCATGGCCCGCGAGATTCATGACACGCTGGCGCAGGGTCTGGCGGCCACTTCCGTGCAACTGCGCCTCGCCCGCAAACAGGCCGGCCACGCCTCCGAGGAACTCGGGCACCATCTCGATGCCGCGCAGGACCTGGTCCGCGCCAGCCTCGAGGAGGCCCGCAACTCCATCTGGAACATGCGCCCGCAGGTGCTGGAAACCGGCGACCTGGCCGCCGCCCTCGAGGGCATCCTCCGCCAGATGGCCGAGGGCAGCGAATTGCGGACCCGCTTCGAGGTGAAAGGCCGCCGCCGCCGTCTCGCGCCGGTCATCGAAAACAACCTGCTCCGGGTCGGTCAGGAGGCCATCACCAACGCGGCCCGCCACGCAAATGCCACCGAACTTTCGGTCACGCTCGAATTTGGCGAGCGCGACTTCCGCCTGGTGGTGCGCGACAACGGGCGCGGTTTCGATCCGGCGACGCCCCCGCCGCGCGAGGGCGGGTTTGGGCTGGTGGGCATGCGCGCCCGCGCGGACGAAGTGCGCGGAGAACTGGTCATCCACACCGCGCCGGGGCAGGGGACCACCATTGCCCTGCGGGTCCCGCTGGCGGGCGAGGCGTGAGGCGGCTTGCGAGCGGGCGCGGTCGGCGCAAGAGTAGCCTTCGCAGGATTACACGAACGGGTAGCTGGCGGGCTGCGGCTCCGCGCCTAGGCTTATGAAAAAATTGCGAAAAGCACCGCGCATCAAAGTCATGCTCGTGGACGACCATCCGGCCTTCCGCAAGGGCATCGCCGCGCTCATCGAGAGCGAACCCGACCTCGAGGTCGTGGCCCAGACGGGTGATGGGGCCGAGGCGCTGAACCTTTATCGCCGCGCGCACCCCGACGTGGTGCTGATGGACCTGCGCCTCCCCGGCCTCGGCGGCGTGGAGGCCACCATCGCCATTCGCAAGGAGTTTCCCGACGCGCGCATCATCGTGCTCACCACGTTCGACGCGGACGAAGACATCTACCGCGCCATCCAGGCCGGGGCGAAATCCTACCTGCTGAAGGACGTTTCCGATGAGGAACTGGCCGGCACCATCCGCGCGGCCCACGCGGGTCAGGTGAAACTGCCGCCGCGCGTGGCCGAGCGGCTGGCCGAGCGCCGTCAGCGCGCCGACCTTTCCGCCCGCGAACTGGACGTGTTGCAGCATCTCATCAAGGGGCGCAGCAACAAGGAAATCAGTTCTGCGCTGTTTGTGTCCGAGGACACCGTGAAGGCGCACCTCAAGACCCTGTTCAGCAAGCTCAACGTCCGCGACCGCACTGAGGCCGCCATTTGCGCCGTGCGGCACGGGATTGTGCATCTGGATTGATGGGCGCACCGGGACAACGCGCGCTGCACCGGCAAGCGGCCCGGCGGGTGAATTTGTCCCTCCCCTCGTCCGTCGCTGTAGGGCGGTGTGCCCAATGCGCCCCAAAAGCCGGGCGCGGGCTGTTCCACCGCGAATTTTTGAGTCAGTCAATGCGATCATTCCGTCCATCCACCGCCATGCTTTTTTTACCGCCCTTCCGCCTTGCCCGCTTCGGCGCGCTGCTCCTGGCCGCCCTGACGTTCCGTGCCGCCGCCGCGCCGGAGCCGCCCGTGTATCTTTTCACCTCGTTTCGCGGCAGCGGTGACGGTTTGTATCTGGCCTGGAGCGAGGACGCGCGGAACTGGACCGACCTGGGCCGGATGTTCCTGACGCCCGAGGTCGGCGCGAAGCTGATGCGCGACCCGCACATCCTGCGCGGGCCGGACGGTTTGTTTCACCTGGTCTGGACCAGCGGCTGGGGCGACAAGGGCATCGGCTACGCGAACTCCTCGAATCTGGTGGACTGGTCGGCCCAGCGGTTTCTGCCGCTCATGGAAAACATTCCCGGCACCAAAACCTGTTGGGCACCCGAGGTCTATTACGAGGAGGCGCTCGGCCAATACCTGATCGTCTGGTCCTCCAACGTCGAGCCGCCCGGCACCACGCCGCCCAAGGGCGGTTTTCACCGGGCCTATTACACGCTGACGAAGGACTTCCAGAACTTCACCGAGCCGAAACGGCTGTTCGATCCGGGCTTCAACAACATTGACACCACGCTGCTCCGGGTGAACGGGCGCTATCACATCGTGTTCAAGGAAACGGACGACCAGCCCGCCGGCATTTGGGGGGCGATTTACGGGGCCACGGCCGACCATCCGCTTGGTCCCTACACGCTCCTGCCCGAGCCGATCATCCGGAACGAACGCGTGGAAGGTCCCGCCCTCGTCCAGGTGGGCGACACGACCCTGCTTTACGTGGACTACTACGTGAACAACCGCTACGGCGCCCGGGAAACCACGGATTGGAAAACCTGGACCGATGTCACGCGCTCGACGCGCGTCGTGCGCGGCCAGCGTCACGGCAGCATCTTCACCGTTTCCCGCGCCGAGTTCCGCGCCCTGGCGCCGGACTTTGACCGCCCCGCGCCGCCGCCCGTGCTGCCTGGCGTCAACGCGGACCCGCACATCGCCGTCTTTGGGGACACGTTTTACCTCTACCCGACCACGGACGGCACGGAGGGCTGGCGCGCGACGTCCTTCCAGGCGTGGTCTTCCCGCGACCTGGTGACCTGGAAGAACGAGGGCGTCATTCTCGATCTGCCGCGCGATCTGACGTGGGCCACGATTCACGCCTGGGCACCCGCCATCGCCACGAAGAACGGGAAGTTCTATTTCTATTACAGCGCGCAGCAGAATGTCGGGGTGGCGGTGGCCGACTCGCCGGTCGGGCCGTTCCAGGATCCGCTGGGCAAACCGCTCGTGGCCAAGGAGGCGTTTCCCCGGATGCAGGCGATTGATCCGATGGTGTTCGTGGATGATGACGGTGCCGCCTACCTCTACTGGGGCCAGGGCCGGTGCAAGGCGGTGAAGCTGAACGACGACATGATCTCGTTCGATCCGGCCGCCGTGCGCGACCTCACCCCACCCGGCTACAACGAGGGTCCGTTCGTCCACAAGCGCCACGGCAAATACTATCTGACGTGGTCCGAGTATGACACCCGCGATCCGCGTTACTCGGTGGCCTACGCCGTCGGCGATTCGCCGCTCGGGCCGTTCACCAAGGCGGCGAACAACCCCATCCTCCGCCAGCGGGGCCCGGTGAAGGGCGCGGGGCACCATTCCATCGTGCAGATTCCCGGCACGGACGACTGGGTGATTGCTTATCACCGGTTCCGCATTCCGGATGGCAACGGCTACAACCGCGAGACCTGCCTTTCGCCGCTGCGCCATGCCGCCGACGGCAGTCTGCTGCCCGTGGATGTTTTTGAAACCGTCCGCCTGCCCGGTCGCTGAGGCGGCGCGCTTGCCGGGGCGGGGCGATTCTGAGAGTGTCCGGGCATGATTCGCTGGCTGTTGCCGCTGTTGCTCACCGTGTCCGCCCTGCGCGCGGCGGAACTGAACATTTCCTTCGCGGACGGCACCCCCGGCCAGCCGCCCGCCGGGTTCACCAATCTGCTGTTTGGCACCGGCGCGCCCGGGGACTGGCGCATCGTGCTCGACGACGTGCCGCCGGTGCTGGCCCCGCTCACCGAACAGGCCCCGACGGTTACCCGCCGCCCCGTCCTCGCGCAGGTCGCCCCGGACCCAACGGACGAGCGGTTCCCGATGCTGGCGTATCAAGGCGAGGTTTTCGGGGATTTCCGGCTGACCACGCGGTTCAAAATCATTGGCGGCGAGAAGGAACAGATGGCGGGCATCGCCTTCCGGCTCCTGAACGAGACAAACTTCTACGTCATCCGCGCCAGCGCCCTGGGCCGGAACCTGCGATTCTACAAGGTGGTCAACGGCGTGCGCGGTCCGGCCATCGGTCCCACGGTGGACATCCCGACCAACGTCTGGCAGGAGCTGACGATCGAGTGCCGCGGCACGGTCATTCGCGCGGCGCTCAATGGCCGCCCCATCCTGCCGGAGTTGAACGACTCCTCCTTCAGCGCCGGGCGCATCGCTTTCTGGACCAAGTCCGACTCGCAGGTGCGGTTTGCCGACGCCCGCATCAGCTACACGCCCCGCGTGCCCTTGGCGCAAAAAATGGTGGCGAGCGTCATGGCCCGCCAGCCGCGCATCCTTTTGCTGCGGGTTTACACGGCCGGCGAGGATGGCGAGCCCCGCGTGGCCGGCAGCAGCGATGAATCCGAACTGGGCCAGCCCGGCGGCAAATACGAAAAGGAGACCCTCGCCACCGGCAAGATTTTCGCCGCCCGCAACAAGGAGCACGCCGCCGTGGTCATGCCGCTGCGGGACCGCAACGGCGACGTGGCGGGTGCCGTGCGGCTGCATCTGACCACCTTCCCCGGTCAGACCGAGCAGAACGTCCTCGCCCGCGCCACGCCGATTGTGAAAATGTTGCAGGCGCAGGTGCAGAGCGCGGCCGATTTGCGGCCCTGATCGTCGGCGGGCCGCAGCCGGGGTTTGCGTCGCGGCGGGGGCTTTGGCAGTCTGGGCCGGGCCGCCCAGCGTCGGCCGCGCGCTTATGATTCAGCTTACCACCCCCATTTCCGAGGCCACCATTCGCTCGCTCAAGGTTGGCGACGAGGTGCAGATCACCGGCACCTTGTTCACCGGCCGCGATGCCGTCCACAAATACCTCCACGAGGGCGGTCCGCTCCCCCCGGGCGTCAATCTTCGCGAAGGCGTGCTCTACCACTGCGGGCCGGTGGTCATCCAGGATGAGCGGGGCCAGTGGCGCTGCGTCGCCGCCGGCCCCACCACCTCCATCCGCGAGGAGCCGTATCAATGGCAGGTCATCCGTGATTTCAAGTTGCGCGGTGTCATCGGCAAGGGCGGGATGGGCGACAAGACCGCCCGGGCCTGCCAGGAACACGGTTGCGTCTATCTCCACGCGGTCGGCGGCGCGGCGCAGGTGCTGGCCGAATGCGTCACCCGCGTCAAAGGCGTTTACATGATGGAGGAATTCGGCGCGCCCGAGGCCATCTGGGAGTTCGAGGTGAAGGACTTTCCGGCCGTCGTGACCATTGACGCGCACGGCGGCTCGCTGCATCGCGACGTGCTCGCCGCCAGCCAGGCCGAACTGGCGAAATACCTCTGAGCCGGTGGCGGGTTTCCGCCTCCGCGCGCCTCATCCGCCCCCGAACCGTCGCCGGAAATCCGCGTAGGCCAGTTCAATCCCCCGGTCCAGGTCCACTTCCGGCTTCCAGCCCAGCGCAAAGAGCCGGGAACTGTCCATCAGCTTGCGCGGCGTGCCGTCGGGTTTCGAGGGGTCCCACGTGATGCGGCCGGGGAAACCGATGATCCGCTTCACCCGTTCGGCCAGCTCCCGGATGCTCAGGTCGCTGCCGTAGCCCACGTTGATGAACTGCTCCTCGCTGTAATGCCGCATGAGGAAAACGCAGGCGCGGGCCAGGTCGTCGGCGTAAAGAAACTCGCGCAACGGCGCCCCGGTGCCCCAACAAACGACCTCGGGCGCGCCGGCGACCTTGGCCTCGTGGAATTTCCGGATCAGCGCCGGCAGCACGTGCGAGTTCTGGAGGTCGTAATTGTCGTTCGGCCCATACATGTTGGTGGGCATGGCGCTGATGAAGTCGCACCCGTATTGGCGGCGGTAGGCCTGGCAGAGTTTGATGCCGGCGATCTTGGCGACGGCATACCACTCGTTGGTCGGCTCGAGCGGGCCGCTGAGCAGGTATTCCTCCTTGAGCGGCTGCGGCGCGAGCTTCGGGTAGATGCAGGAACTGCCCAGGAACAGCAGCTTTTTCACCCCCGCCTCCTTCGCGCCGTGGATCAGGTGGTTCTGGATTTGCAGGTTCTCGTAGAGGAACTGCGCCGGGTGCGTGTTGTTGGCGTGGATGCCGCCCACCTTTGCGGCGGCCACAAACACATATTCCGGCCGTGTTTCCGCGTAAAACTTTGCCACCGCCCCGCCGTCCAGCAGGTCCAGTTCCTGCCGCGTGCGGCCAATCAACTGCCGATGGCCGGTGCGTTCGAGTTCGCGCCAGATGGCGCTGCCCACCAGGCCGCGATGGCCGGCGACGTAGATGCGACTGTCGAGATTCATGGGGTGTGGGGAATGCGGTTGATGCTTCGGCCGGGTGCACCGGCGGGTCCTGCGGGGGACGAGGGCCTCGAGGTGCGGGTGGGGGTCGGGTTCATGGACGGCATCGGGGCGGGCGACAGGCGTCAGGGCGAGAGGCGGGTTACCTGCCATCGGCCTTCCGCGGTGCGGGTGAATTCAAACCGGTCGTGCAGCCGGCTGGCGCGGCCCTGCCAGAATTCGATGCGCTCGGGCGCGAGCACATAGCCGCCCCATTCCTCCGGCATCGGCACCGGTTGGCCGGCGTATTGCCGTTCCAGTTCGCGGACGCGCGCCTCCAGTTCCTGGCGGCTGGCCACCGGCTGGCTTTGATGCGAAGCCGCCGCCGCGATCTGGCTGCCGCGCGGACGGCTGTGGAAATACGCTTCCGATTCGGCACGTGGCAGTTTTGTCACTGTTCCGCTGATGCAGACCTGGCGTTCGAGTTCCGGCCAGTAAAAAACCAGTGCGGCGTGCGCGTTCGCGGCCAGTTCACGGGCCTTCCGGCTCCCATAGTTGGTGTAGAAGATGAACCCCCGCGCATCCACGCCTTTCAGCAGCACGGTCCGCACCGAGGGTTTTCCATCCGGGCCAACGGTGGCGAGTTGCATGGCGTTGACCTCGAGATTGGGGCCGCCAAACAATGTGGCGAAACTTTTGTAAAGCCCGATCGCGAACCGCCGGAAACGCCCGCCCGCCGAGCGCGCTCGTGCCGCCTCGGCGAACCACCGCTCGAACTGCGCCAGCGGATCAGCGACGAGGTCGCCCCGGTCAAGCTGGCCGGCGGTGTAATCTCGGCGGATGTCGGCAATGGCCATGCGCGGACTTTACGGGGCCGCCGGGACGGGGGCAACCCCGCGCCCTTCCGCCCGTTCGCGCGCGCCGCGCGGAGGCTCGACAGGGCGGGAAGCTTGCGGCACGTTCGCCCGCCCGGTGCCCGACGTCCTGCCACCTGAATCGTCCAATGAAACGCCGCCCCGCCTGCGCGCGGAGGCTCCGGCGGCGACCACGCCGCTGGCGCGGATGCTGAACGTGTTTGCCGCGCCAGGAACCGTTTTCGAGGAGGTGCAGGGTTCCGCTCCCGTGCGCAGCAACTGGCTTTTGCCGGCCGTGCTTTCGGCGCTTGTGTTGGCGCTGGCGGCCCTGACGTTCAGCGCGTCGCCCGCGTTTCAGAAGCAATGGGCGGCCCAGGCGGAAAAGTTTCAGGCCGCCCAGACCAACGCGTTGGCAGCGGGCAAACTGACGCCCGCGCAGGCGGAGGAAAACCAGCGCGTCTTCGCTGGCGTGTCCCAACCCGCAGTGCTGATGAGCCTGGCGGTCTGGGGTGGTTTCGTGTTTGGCGCGCTGCGGGTGTTTTGGTGGGGGGCGGTGCTCTGGGCGCTGGCGCGCTGGTTCCTGCGCCGACCGGTGCGTTACATCAAGGCGCTGGAAGTCGCGGGGTTGACGTCGCTCATCGCT
>JBKBTZ010000106.1:0-11702 GCA_046290825.1 Limisphaerales bacterium | reverse complement strand
GCCCGCTGCGCTACCGTGCGCCCCCCATGTTGCCGATCAATGACCTGAATGTGCGCGAGATCACGCGCCTGATCGCGCCCCGCGTGCTGAAGTCCGAGTTACCCGCACCCGAGGCCGCCTACGCCACCGTGGGGGAAAGCCGTGCCCGCATCGTCCGCATCCTCCGCCGCGAAGACCCGCGCCTGTTGGTGGTCGTCGGCCCCTGCTCGATTCACGATGTCCGCGCCGCCCGGGAATACGCCGGCCGGCTCGCCGCCCTCCGCCGGGAACTGGCCGACCGGATGGAAATCGTCATGCGCGTCTATTTCGAGAAACCCCGCACCACCATCGGCTGGAAGGGCCTGATCAACGACCCGCATCTCGATGGTTCGCAGGACATCGAGACCGGCCTCCGCCTCGCGCGGCAACTGCTGCTCGAGATCGCCACCCTCGACCTGCCCGCCGCCACGGAGTTTCTGGACCCAATCGTTCCGCAATACATCGCCGACCTCATCAGTTGGGCGGCCATCGGCGCGCGCACCACCGAGTCGCAGACGCACCGCGAAATGGCCAGCGGCCTCTCCATGCCCGTCGGTTTCAAGAACGGCACCGACGGCAGTTTGCAGGTGGCCCTCGATGCGATGCTTGCCGCGCGCACCCCGCACAGTTTCCTCGGCATTGACCAGGACGGCTGCACGGGCATCGTCCGCACGCGCGGCAATACCGCCGGCCATATCGTCCTGCGCGGCGGCCGCGCCCGCACCAATTACGACGCCGACAGCATCCGCGACGCCGCCGCCACCCTCGCGAAGGCCGGCCTGCCCACCGGGTTGATGGTGGATTGCAGCCACGCCAACTCCGGCAAGGTCGCGGCGCGGCAAGAGGACGTCTGGCGCAGCCTCATCCAGCAGCGCGTGGCCGGCTGCCCCGACCTGATAGGCGTAATGATCGAAAGCCATCTCCACGAAGGCGCGCAACCGTTCCCGCGGCCGGTCTCCGAACTGGCCTACGGCGTCTCCATCACTGACGCCTGCCTCAACTGGGAAACCACCGAACGCATGCTCCGCTGGGGCCATGCCGAACTGGCCGCCGCCGGGAAATGAAGCCCAACCCCATCATCGTCGCCCTGGACGTGCCCACGGCGGAACAGGCCGTGGCCCTCGCCGAACAGGTCGCGCCCGCCGTCGGCGCATTCAAGGTTGGCAAGGAACTTTTCACCGCTGCCGGCCCCGACATCGTCCGCCGCCTCCGCGCCACGGGCGCGAGCGTGTTCCTCGACCTCAAATTCCACGACATTCCGAACACCGTCGCGAAGGCCGTCGCCGCCGCCACCCGGCTGGACGTGCAGATGCTCACCCTTCACGCCTGCGGCGGCTCCGAAATGATGCGCGCGGCAGAGACCGCCGCCCAGCAGACCGCCCGGCAGGCCGGCTTTCCCGCCCCGCTCGTGCTGGGCGTCACCGTGCTGACCAGCGCCGACGCCTCCACCCTGGCCGAGGTGGGATGCGAGCCGAACCCCGCGCGACAGGTGGAGCGCCTGGCCCGCCTTGCCGTAGCGGCCGGCCTGCGCGGCCTCGTCTGCTCCCCGCTGGAGCTGGTCATGCTCCGGCAATGCCTCCCCGCCGAAGTTCAACTCGTCACCCCGGGCATTCGCACCGGCACGGAAAAGGCGGACGACCAGAAACGCACCCTCTCCCCGCGGGAAGCGCTGGCCGCCGGCGCGAACTGGCTGGTCATTGGCCGTCCCATCACTGCCGCCCCCAACCCACGCGCGGCGGCAGAACAAATCGCCGCTTCGCTCACCTGATCCCGCACCAGTTTCCAAACCTCCCATGCCCCCTCTCACCGTCGTCGCCCTGATCAAAGCCAAGCCCGGCAAGGAAGCCGCCCTCCGCGAAGCCCTGCTCGCGCTGGTGCCCATCACCCGACAGGAACCCGGCTGCCTCAACTACGACCTCCACATCGCCACCGACCAGCCCGGCCACTTTTATTTCCACGAGAACTGGACCAGTCGGCGGCATCTCGACGACCATCTCGCCCGCCCGCACCTCCAAGCCCTGGCCGCGCGGGCCGATGAACTTTTCGCCGAGCCACCCGCCATTACCACCTGGGAACGCATCGCCTGAAAGGAAGGCCACAGAAAAGAATAGAAAGTCGTTCATCGTCGGCGCGCGCCCCGCGCCGTTCTCCGGAAACGGGGAAAAGACTCCCGATGCCCCGGGCAGCCCGCCTCACCGCGCGATCCAGCCGCCGCCCACCACCAAATCGTCCTGATACAGCACGCACGCCTGGCCGGGCGTGATGGCGCGTTGCGGGGTGTGCAACCGGACCTGCGCGGTGCCGTTGCTCCCCGGAGTCACCGTGGCGGTCGTGCCCGGGTGGTTGTAGCGAATCTTCGCGGTCACCTCCAAAGGCCCCGCCGGTGCGTCGAACGGAATCCAGTTGCAGCGCTCAATCGTGAAGGTGTCGCGCTCCAACTGGCTCTCATCGCCCACGATGACGCGGTTCCACACCGGGTCGAGGTCCACAACGTAGAGCGGTTTGGGCGCGCTGAGGCCGAGGCCCTTGCGCTGGCCAATGGTGTAAAACTCGATGCCGTCGTGCTGGCCCAGCACGCGCCCGTGAACGTCCACGATGTCGCCCCGGTGCTTTTGCACGAGGTTCGCGAGCTGGAGGAAGCGCCCGTAGTCCTTGTCCGGCACGAAGCAGATTTCCATGCTCTCCTCCTTGTCGGCGGTCTTGAGTTCGCACTCGCGGGCCACGGCGCGGGTGTCCTGCTTGGTCAGTTCACCCAGCGGAAACAGGACGCGCGCCAACTGGTCCTGCTTGAGGGAGAACAGAAAATAGCTCTGGTCCTTGCGCGGGTCGCGGCCCCGCTTGAGCAGGTAGCGGCCCTCCGGCGTGGCCTCGACGCGCGCGAAGTGGCCGGTCGCCACCTTCTCCGCGCCCAACTGTTTCGCGCGGCTGATGAGCGTGCCGAACTTGAGCCGCTCGTTGCACATCACGCAGGGGTTGGGCGTCCGCCCGGCCTTGTATTCCTCGGCAAAGTATTGGATGACCTGGCGCTGGAATTCCTCCGCCTCGTCCACCAGGTAGTAGGGGATGTCGAGCTTGTGCGACACCGCGCGGGCGTCGGCCACGGCCTGGGGGCCGCAGCACTTGTCCTCCGCGCGGGAGACGCAGTCCTGCGGCCAGAGTTTCAAGGTGATGCCGACCACCTCGTAACCCTGTTCGAGCAGGAGGGCCGCCGCTGCCGAGGAATCCACCCCCCCGCTCATGCCGACGACCACCCGCGTTTTCTTTCCCGCACTCATGGGCGGCGACTATAGGCCAAAATCTCCCTCCGGCAAGCCGCGCGCCGGTCGAGGCTGCGCAGGGGCGCAGACGACCAGCCAACCCGCAACCAGACGAAATCACGCCCCGCCAATGCGCGAGCGCCGTTCCGCCCCACCTCACCCCAGCAGGGTGAGCGCGATGCCCGCCAGCACGCCCAAAACGGCCAGCAGTTTGCGGGCGCTGAAAACCTCGCCAAACCACCACAGCCCGCCGCAAAAGGCGACGAGCGTGCTGCCGCGCCGCAAGCTCGCCACCAACGCAATCAACGCCTCCTGATCCCGCAGCGCGCTGAAGTAGAGATAGTCCGAGACCAGCAGCGCGAGGCTCAGCCCCACAATGCTCCAGCGCCATTGGAACTCGTTGCGGGGCCACCACCGGAGTTTCCAGCCCACCGCCAGCGGCAGGAACAGCAGCGCGAGGTAAATCGAAAACCAAGCCTGGACGGTGGGCGCGTCAAAGCCGGCCCGCCCCAGCAGGTGCTTGTCATAGAGCGTGCTAACCGCGCCCAGCAGGGTGCCCACGCCCAGCCAGCCCACCCACTGATTACGATGGAAGTGGACGCCCTCGCCGCGGCCGGCCACCGACAGCAACACAAACGAGCCGATGGTCAGCAGAATCCCCACCATCTCCTGACCGCCGGGCCGCTCCCCGAGAACCAGCAACGCGCCCACCAGCGTCCACACCGGCGCGGTGGCCCGAATGGGCGACGCGAGCGAGAGCGGGAGGTGTTTGACGGCAAAGTAAGTGGCCACCCACGAACTGGCCACGATCAGGGATTTGAGCGCGAGTTGCGCGTGTTGCAGCGGGCTTAGGGGCGTGACTGTCAGGAGCGCGGGCCAGTTTTCGAGGGGTGCCAGGCGCTGGGCCAGGACCGCCGCGCCCCACAACGCGGCGCTGACGACGTTGGCCAGGAACAGGACGGGCAGGACGGCGTTGCGCTGGACGGCGTGCTTGGCGCACAGCTCATAGGCGCCGAGAAAAAACGCCGCGAGCAGGCTGGCGATCACCCAGTGCATCCGCCGTCAGGCATCATTGGCCGCCAGCCATTGCCGTAACTCCTGACGCCGCCATTGGAGGAAAGCCGACGAATGGCGCGGCGTGGCGCGGTTGCGGGCAGGCCACAGGCGCGTGTAGTCCGCATCCAGCTTTTGCAGGTCCCGCAACAGATTCTGCGCGGCAGCCCGGGCCTCCGCCCGACGCCCGGCAGCGTCGAGCTGCTGCCAGCGCATCAGATCGCACGATCCGATCGCCATGCGGGCGGCGAGGTCCAGCTCGTCCACCAGCAATTTACCCGCGGGGGTCGCGGGCCGGGCACCCGCCAGCACGTGGCGTTGCTTTTCAATTTCCGCCCGGGCTGCGGCGAGGGCCGCGGGTTTGATCTGAGCGAAGTATTTCAAACCGTCGCGGCAAAACAGTTCAAACGTGCCGGCGGCGGGGGCGGCAATGGCCGCCCCGAGCGGGGTGGTGTTGGGCGCGGTGAATTTCAGTTTCCGGTGCGCCAGCCCGAGGGCAAGCGCGGCGGCGGCGGCGCGGCCCGTGGAGTCGTGGAACAGGTCGCGGCTGGCCACGGGAACCAGTTGCCGCTCGTCAAAGGTCTCCTCGCACCAGCTCAATCCTGCCCCCGCGAGAATGGGCAGCCAGCTCACGGCGGGCGGTTGCGGATGACCACCGTCGCCCCAGTCGGTGTTCAAATAACCGCTGGCCCCGCTGGCCCGGCCGGCCCGAGCGGCGGCGCGGAGGTTGGCGAAGGCGTTGTCGTGCTTGCCAATCAGCGTCATCCATGTGGAAGTGCCGGGGCAGACGTAGAAGGGAATCCCGGCGGCGGCGAACTTCGCCGTTTCCTCCGCGAAGGGGTGGTTGGCCTCATACCCCCAATTCAAGGCGATGACATCCCGCGGCAGTTCGGGAATGAGTTCGGGATGGTGCAGGATGATGTCGCCCCAAAACATCATGCGCCGCCCCCGCGCGGTGACCTCGCGGTGCAATTCGAGCAGGAAGTCGAGATAGACGCGCCCCTTGCCGCGCCGTTCACACTCGGCCTTGGACTGGCCACGTCCCAGGTCCCAGGTCTCGTCGCAGCCCACGTTGAAAAACCGGCTGGTGAAGTTCGGCAGCAGTTCGTCGTAAAGCGCGCGGAGGAACGGCAACGTGCCGGGGTGTTTGGGGGCCAGCGTTGAGGGATAGCGATAGAACGTGCCGCCGCCATCCGGCCAGGGTTCGGAGATTTCGGCCAGGGGCCGGAGGCGCGGTTCGGCAAGGTATTCGCGGAGATGGCCGAACGAGTTCTGGTTGGGCACCAGGTCAATGCCCAGCTCGCGACAACGGCGGTCGAGCGCGCGCAGGTCCGCCCCGGTGACGGCCCCCCATTCCGCCCAGACGCTGCGCCATTTGCGCCAGGCGAACGTGTGCTCGGTGTAAAGCTGCAGTTCGTTGATCTTGAAATCCGCGAGGCGGTCAGCCAGTTCCAGCAGCGTCTCCCGGGTCGGCACACGCCCGCGCGAGATGTCGAGCATGAAGCCACGCCGGGCGAAGTCCGGCCAGTCGCGGATTTCCAGCGCGGGCAGCACGGGGCCGAACTGCCGCAGCAACTGGCGCAGGGTGGTGACCGCGGCGCGAAGGCCGGGCATTTCCCGAGCCTCCAGCACGATGCCGTCCGGGCGGATGGTCAGTTGGTATGCCTCCGCATGCGGCGGCACCGCTGGATGGAGCCGGAGGCGAATGGCGGGTGCGCTTGTGTCCCCGGTTTTTCGCGCAATCCAGAAGCCCGCGGGCAGGGCCGTCGCCAGTCGTGCGCTCAAGGCCGCAGCCAGGTCGGCGGGAAGCTTGCCTTCGGGAAGAAACGCCGTGACCTCAGACAGCCGACAGGTGCCGCCGGCCAGCCGCAGTTCGCGCGGCCGGGGCAGAAGCAGAGGCGCTGGCATGGCCCGCCCCCATTCAGCCCTGGGCCGCAATCATGCCGGTCTTGCGGGCATAGTTGAAGAGGCCACCCGCGTCCACCACGGGCCGCACGTCGCCCAGCGGTTTGAAGCGATACACCTGCCGCGTCTTCTGGACGACCACCGTGGACTGGTCGAGGTCCACCGTCACCACATCGCCCGTCTGGAGCACGTCGCACAGGCGGGTGGTGATTTCACACGGGTAGAGTTCGCCGGTGGAAACGCAGTTGCGGAAGAAAATGCGGGCAAAGCTCTCGGCCAACACCACCTTGCACCCGGCCGACCCCATGGCAATGGGCGCGTGTTCGCGCGAACTGCCGCAGCCAAAGTTCTTGCCCGCAACCACAATCGGATAATCGCTGTCCAGCTTGCCCTCCTGGACGTAGCGGGCGGGGTAGAGCGACTCGGGCAGGCCGCACAGCGCATAGGCGCCCAACTTCTCGTATTCCTCCGGGATGGTGGGCACGAGATTGAGATACTGCGCCGGAATAATCTGGTCGGTGTCAATGTTGTCCCGAACGACGTAAACGGGACCGGTGTAAACCGCTTGCATGGGCGCAATGTGCGGTTCGGAGCGGGGCTTTTCAACATCATTCCCGGCCGGGGATTCCGGCCACAGGCATCCCCTACCCCTGCGCGTCGAGATAGCTTTGCAGCAGAATGGCGGCCGCCACGCTGTCCGTCTTTCCCTTGCGCTGCTCGCGGCGCACGCCGCCTTCGATCAATGCCCGCTCGGCCTGCGCGGAAGTGAGGCGCTCGTCCCATTCGCGCACCGGCACGCCCAGTGCGGCCCGAAGTTTTTCCCCCAAGGCTCGCGCGCGTTCGGCGGCCGGCCCGAAGGTGCCGTTCATGTTGCGCGGCAGGCCGAGCAGAATGAGTTCCACCTGCTTGTCGCGCACCAGCTCGGCCAGGGAACGGAGCAACGCGTCTTCCGGCTCCGCCGCCAGCGGCGGCTGCGGGGAGGCGATCATCTGCAGCTCGTCACTGAGCGCGACGCCGATGCGAACCGTCCCGGGATCAAGCGCGAGCACACGCATGGCGGTCAGGGGGCGCGGGTGACGCGCTGGAAGGATTCCGCCATCGCCACGGCCTTGAGCATGGCTTTGCTCTTGTTGACCGTTTCCTGGAATTCGGCCTCGGGGGTGGAATCGTTCACCCAGCCGCCACCGGCTTGAACGTAAGCCTTTCCGTCCTTGAGCAGCGCGGTGCGGATGGTGATGCAACAATCGAGGTTTCCGCAGAAGCTGAAGTAGCCGACACAGCCGCCGTAGGGGCCGCGCGTGGTGCCCTCCAGTTCGGAGATGATCTGCATGGCGCGAATCTTCGGCGCGCCGCTCAACGTGCCGGCCGGGAAGGTGGCCCGCATCAAGTCATAGGGCGTGCGGCCCGCGGACAAGCGACCCGTGACGTGCGAGACAATGTGCATCACGTGGCTGTAACGCTCGATGATCATCAGGTCGTTGACCTTCACGGTGCCGTAGTCGCAGACGCGCCCGAGGTCGTTGCGGGCCAGGTCCACCAGCATGACGTGCTCGGCGCGCTCCTTGGGGTCGGCGAGCAGTTCGGCGGCATTGGCGGCGTCCTGTTCGGGCGTCTTGCCGCGCGGCCGGGTGCCGGCAATGGGCCGGATGGCCGCCGCGCCGTTTTCGGCGCGGACATGAATCTCCGGCGAGGCACCAACCAACGCAAAGCCCTCCAGCTCGAGCAGAAACATGTAGGGCGAGGGGTTGATGGTGCGGGCGGCACGATAGACATCCAGCGGCGGGGCGGAAACGGGCGTCGAGAACCGCTGCGAGCCGACGACCTGGATGATGTCGCCGGCGGTGATGTATTTTTTCGCGGCGAGGACGTTGGCGAAGAATTTCTCCTTCGACACGTTGGACTCGAAGGGGATGTGGGGCACCTCGGCGGGCACGGTGACCGGCTGCTGCTGGGTGGGCTGCTCCAACAGCGTCAGCAGCCGCTCAATTTCGTCGCAGGCGTCTTCGTAGGCAGCCTGCGGCCCGCGCCCGTCAATCGAGGCATTGACCACGACGGTGAACGTCTGCGCCACGCGGTCGAATACCAGCACCTCGTCGGCGATGAGGAAATACAGGGTCGGCGTGCCCAGTTCGTCGCGCGGCGGGCGCGGCACCACGGGTTCCACGTCGTGGATGAATTCGTAGCCGATGAACCCGACGGCCCCGCCGGTAAAGGCGGGCGCCCCCGGCAAGGAGACGGGTTGAAACCGCCGCATGACGCGCTCGATGACTTCCAACCCATCCCGCACGGTGTCCGCGCCTTGCGCCTCCCGGGCGACGCGAAACGATTCCACCACCTGGCCGTTCTCCCAAACCTCCACCCGGTCGGCAAATTGCTTGATGACCGCGCGTGGATTGCAGCCGACGAACGAATAACGCCCCACCGTGTCACCACCCTCGACCGATTCGAGGAGGAAGGACTCGCCCTGCCCGCGCAATTTGCGATAGGCCGAAAGCGGCGTCTCAAAGTCGGCGAGCAGCCGGCGTGTAACGGGGATCAGATTGCCCCGCTGCGCCAGCGCCACAAATTCATCGAGCGTGGGTGAAAACATACGGTGGTCCGTCGGCGGAAACACGGTCGGACGGCGTCACATTGCGGCGGCAATCGGGGGGAGTAAATCGCAAAGACGGGCGGCTTGGCCCTCAGATTTCAGACCGCGCTTTTCAGAAGCCCATCCGCGCGAGTTCGGTTTGCAAGGTCTGCTGGAACTCTCGCACATCCTCCGCGGTGGGGCGGTAGCCCTTCTGCACCGGCAGCAGCGCCAACCGGCCCATTTGGTCCAGCGCCCAATCCGCCGTCTGCCCGTCCCGGAACGTCACCTTGCCGCTGAGGAGCGTGCCGGGCCGCGCCAGTTGATCCACGGTGACGGACACCCCTCCGCCCGCGGGCGGAGGCTCCGGCGCGTCGAGGTCGTGGACCGGTGGCTCACCGGTGCCCGACGCGGTGCCAGCCGGGGCGGGTGGCGGCGGCAGGACGGGTTCCTTGGGCCGTTCTGAATCCTTCGGCACCAGTTTCAAATCGTCCACCAGCAGGCGCACTTCCATGTAGGTGAGGCGCAAACCGAATTCGGAGGCGAGCCGGTTTTGAATCTCGCCAAGCTTGAGGCCCTCGGCGATCCACTGCCCGACCCGCTGCTTCTGTGCGTCATCCAGTTGCATGCCGGAATATTGTCGGAAAGCGCCGCGCGGCCAGAGCAAAAACGCCGCGGTCAAAGGATAAAAAAAGGCCCCGGGAGGGGCCGGGGCCTGCGCGAAGGGAGACGCGAGAACGCGCGCTCAGGTGAGCTGAATCTTGTCGCCCTCCTTGAGGGTGACGATGGCCTTTTTCCAATTCGCGGTCCGGCCGGCCTGATGGGTGCGCTGGCGACGAAGTTTGCCGCGCACGTTCATGGTATTGCAGGCCAGCACCTTCACCTGGAACAGTTCTTCGACGGCCTTGCGAATCTGGAACTTGTTCGCGCGGCGGTCAGCGACCACGGTGTATTGGTTGTATTTTTCGCCCTGCCGGGTGCCTTTTTCGGTGAGGCGGACGGTCTTGATGATGTCGAAGCTGTTCATGCTTGCTCCTGGGTGGGTTTGGCCAGACGCGCCTCTACCTGCTCGAAGGCGGCCCGGGTAAAGACCAGCTTGTCCGGACGCAGGACGTCGTAGGTGTTGAGGTTGGCGCCGGTGGTGACAGTGAGATCCGGGATGTTCCGGGCGGACAACAACAGGTTCTTGTCATTGCCTGGTTGAACAATGAGCGTGGTGCCGTCCAGCTTGAGCGCCTTGAGCACGGCCAACATGGCCTTGGTTTTGGGCGCCTCGATCTTGAGGTCGTCCACAATGACCACGTCGCCGGCCTTGAGCCGCTCGGTGAGGGCCTTGCGCAAGGCGAGTGCCTTGGTTTTTTGATTGACCTTCTTGGTGTAGTCGCGCGGTTTGGGGCCGAACACCACGCCGCCACCCCGCCACAGCGGAGAGCGGAAGGAACCGGCGCGGGCGCGGCCGGTGCCCTTCTGCCGCCAGGGTTTCTTGCCGGACCCGGCCACCTCGCCCATGGTCTTGGTGCAGGCGGTGCCGAGACGCTGGGCGGCACGGTAAGCGGTAACGGTGTCATGGACGGCCTGGTTGCCCTTCTTCGGGTCCACCAGCTCGAACTTGACTTCGAGCTCGCCCTTGGGCTGGCCGTGGATGTCTTGAATGGTGAGTTTCATGGCAGGCGCTCCTTATTTCTTTTTCTTGTCCGCCTTGCCGGCCGCAGCGACCGGCGGCTTCCAGCCCTTCGGGCGCTTCTTGGACTCGCGGATGATGACGTAGTCGCCCTCCGCGCCGGGCATCGAGCCGCTGATGAGCAGCAGGTTGTCCTCCGGGCGGACCTGAACGATGCGGAGATTCTGGACGGTGCGGCGAACCTGGCCCATGTGGCCGGGCATCCGCATGCCGCGCATGACCGTGCCCGGGAACAGACGCTGGCCGATGGCACCGGACCGACGGTGCCAGCCCTTGGCGCCGTGCGTGGAGTCGCCGCCCCGGAAGCCGTGGCGTTTGACCACGCCCTCGAAACCGCGCCCCTTGGTCACGCCGATGCAGTCCACATAGTCGCCCACGGCAAACAGGTCCGGCCCAAGCAGGTCGCCGGGTTTGACCTCCTTGGAGAAGTTGCGGAACTCGCGGATGCGCTGAACGCCGACCAGCGGCTCCGTGCTCTTCTCCTTGACCTCGACGCCGAACTTCTTGAGGTGGCCCAGCTTGGGCTTGTTGAGCCGCTGCGGCTTCTGCGGGCCGAAGCCGAGCTGGACAGCGGTGTAGCCGTCCTTGCCCTCCTTGGTCTTGACCTGAAGCACGCGATTCGGGCCGGCGAGGACAACAGTGACCGGGGTGATGACGCCATTCGCGTCATAGACGCGGGTATGGCCCAGTTTTTTGGCAATGAGTCCGACAGGCATGGCGATCCTTAAATCTTGATGGTGATGTCCACGCCGGCCGGCAGGTTGAGCTTCTTCAGCTCATCCACCGTCTTCGCGGTCGGCTCAATGATGTCAATCAGCCGTTTGTGGGTGCGCTGCTCGAAGGTCTCCTGGGATTTCTTGTCCGCGTGCGGCGAACGCTGCACGGTGAAGCGCTCGATGCGGGTGGGCAGCGGGATGGGGCCGGCGACGCGGGCGCCCGTGCGTTTCACGGTTTCCGCGATCTCCCGGGCAGACTGGTCAATGACCCGGTGGTCAAAGGCCTTCAATCGGATGCGAATGCGTTGTCCTGCCATAAAAAGAACGATTTTCTGTCAATGGTTGTGGTTTAACTGCGGGCCGCCGGACGGTTTTTGGCGGAATCGAGAATCTTTTCCATCAGGCTGGCCGGCACGGGCTCGAAGCTGGACGGCTCCATCGAGTAGGCCGCGCGGCCCTTGGAGAGCGAGCGAATGGCGGTCGCGTAGCCGAACATTTCGGCC
>JBKBTZ010000105.1:0-11873 GCA_046290825.1 Limisphaerales bacterium | reverse complement strand
GTGGCCTGTTCCACCCAAACTCATGCCTCCACTTCATGCCATTCTGTTGGTTCGGGTGGAACGGGCTACCAGCCCGTTGCTGCTGGCAACTTGCCAGCAGCTTCCCCCCAAATCTCCGGCGCATTCGCGTTCCGGCTTTATGACGAACAGGGTTTTCCGCTCGACCTCACCGAGTTGATGGCGCGCGAACGCGGCCTGACCGTGGACAAGGAGGGCTTCGAGAAGTTGATGGAAGAGCAGCGCGCTCGCGCCCGCGCCGCGCAGAAGAAGGAGGTCATTTCCCTTTCGCAAATCGAGACCACCACGCCCACCCAGTTCGTCGGCTACGACACGCTGGAGACGCCGGCCAAAGTCCTCGAGGTCGTCCGCCTCAAGGACAAGACCGCCGTGATCCTCGACACCAGCGCCTGCTACGCCGAGATGGGCGGCCAGGTCGGCGACACCGGCGAGCTGACCGGCGCCGGCCAGCTCTGGCGTATCATCAACACACAGAAATCCGGCAACACCTGGCTGCATATTCTCGATTCGTCGAATGGGTCCAATCCGTCCCAGGATGCCCCGCCGATGGGGGCCACGTTGATGCTCACCGTGGATCGTCACCGCCGCGCCGCCATCCAGCGCCACCACACCGTCACCCACCTGCTCCATTGGGCATTGCACGAGGCCGTCAGCAGGGAAGCCTCCCAGAAAGGCTCCTTCGTCGGCCCCGACAAGCTGACCTTCGACTTCAACAGCGCGCCGCTCACGCCACAGCAGGTCGCCGATATCGAGCAGCTCGTCAACGAACGCATCCTCGAAAACGCCGGCGTCTCGTGGACGGAAGTGCCCTACGCGGACGTAAAATCGCGCCAGGACGTGATGCAATTCTTCGGCGACAAATACGGCGACACCGTCCGCGTCGTCCAGATTGGCGGCCACGCGCAGAAGCTCGACGGCTATTCGATGGAACTGTGCGGCGGCACGCACACGCGCGCGACCGGTGAGATCGGCTTGTTCCGCATCCTCGGCGAGAGCGCCATTGCCGCCGGGGTCCGCCGCATCGAGGCCGTGGCGGGGCTGGAGGCTTATGCGCACGCCAGCACGCAGCAGGAACTCATCCGCAGCCTCGCCGGCAAGGTCAACTCCCCGGTTCACGAACTGGAGAAAAAGATCGAGGCCCTGCTGGCCCACCAGAAGGAACTGGAAAAGGCTCTCAAGGCCGCGCAGCAACGCGAAGCTTCGAACGCCGCGAGCGAACTGCTCGAGCGCGTCCACACAATCAATGGCACCCCCGCCATCATCCACAACGTCGGCGCGGTGGACGGCGATTTCCTCCAAGCCGTCGCCGACTCACTCAAAGGCCGCTTCAAGGGCGTCATTGTCCTCGGCGGCGCGACCAACGGCGCGGTGTCGCTCCTCGCTGCGGTGTCACCCGAGTTCACCGCCAAATTCCAGGCCGGCAAAATCATCCAGGCCATCGCGCCCATTGTGGGTGGCAAAGGCGGGGGCAAGCCCGACAACGCCCGCGGCGGCGGCAAGGACGCGGGCAAACTGGACGAGGCGCTGGCGAAGGCGCGCAGTTTGCTCTGATGCGCCCGCGTCATCAGGCCCCTGTAATCAGTTGAAGGGAATTGGCATGGATGCATTGATCAAGCCCCGCCGCAAACGCGCCAAGCCGCTGCCGCCGGTGGAAATCCGGCAGATGGAGTTGAAGGACGTCGCGAGGGTGTTTGAACTGGGGCAGAAGCTGTTCACCGCGGAGGAGTGGCCCACGCTCTACCGGTCATGGGATGACCATGAGCTGGCGCTGCTGCTCAGCAACGACGCGGAGACGTGCCTGGTGGCGGAGGCGGACGGGAAGGTTGTGGGTTTCGCGCTGGGCCGGATCATGGAAAAGCCCCGCAGCGCGTGGCGCTACGGCTGGCTGCTGTGGCTGGGCGTCGAGAAGCGTTTCAAGCGCAGCGGCATCGCCACCCGGCTCGTCAGGCAGTTGACCGTCCTCTTCATCGAGCGCGACGCGCGCATCATGCTCGTGGACACGGCGGCCACGAACCACAGCGCGCTGGCCTTCTTCCGGCGCAATGGATTCAGCCAGGAAATCCACCACGTGTATCTGTCCCAGAACCTCGAAACCCATCCGCGCTATTTGGAGCGGAAAGAGGACGCGGCGGAGGACATCGAAGATTGACCGGCCCGGAGCGGGGCGGAGATTTTTCTGGGTGATTTCGCCCGGCTCAGGCAGTAGTGGGGCATGTCTGGCGCCGAACTCGTTTCCGCCATCGGCCTGCTGCTGCTGACGATTGATCCGCTCGGAAACATCCCGAGCTTCGTTTCCATTCTGAAAACGGTGCCGCCGGAGCGGCGGCAGCGGGTGGTGATCCGTGAACTGCTCGTGGCCCTGGCGATCATGGTGGCGTTCCTTTTCGCGGGCCGTCAGTTGACCGGCCTTCTGGGCATCAAACCGGAGGCCATCTCCATCGCCGGCGCCATTATGTTGTTCCTGGTGGCCATCCACATGATTTTCCCGGCCGCCGGGCGCGGCGCGAATTCCGAGGCGGAGGACAACGACCCCTTCATCGTGCCGCTGGCGACGCCGCTGGTGGCCGGGCCGGCGACGCTGGTGACGTTGGTCCTCATTTCCAACCGCCCGGGCGGAATGGTGGCGGGCTTTCTCGCCCTCATGGCGGCCTGGGCGGTGACCTTTGCCACGCTGCTGTCGGCGCCGGCGATCATGCGCGTGCTCCGCCGGCGGGGGGCGCGGGCCGTGGAGCGGCTGATGGGGATGATCCTCGTGATGCTTTCCGTGCAAATGTTCCTCAACGGGCTGCGCGAATACCTGCACCAGCAGACGTGACCATGCCCGCCCCGTCCCACTTCCGTCCCGCCGAGGACCGCTTCGCGGCCGGCTGCGTGGCGCTCGTCGTGGTGCTCGGCCTTGTGCTGGGCATTGCCCCCAAAGCCGATCGCCTGACGTGGGCGCTGGAGAATGCCCCCGTCTGGATCGGCATCGCCGCGTGGCTTTGGACCCGAAGAGATTTCCAACTCAGTCGGCTGTGCCTCGTGCTGTTCACGCTGCATGCGGTCATCCTCATGGTGGGCGGGCACTACACCTACGCCATGGTTCCGCTGGGCGACTGGGTGAAGGACTGGCTCGGGCTGGAGCGGAATCACTACGACCGGCTGGGCCATTTCGCGCAGGGGTTCATCCCGGTCATCTTTGTGCGCGAGCTGTTGCTGCGCGTGGCCCGGCTCCCCCGCTCCCGCTGGATTCCGGTGCTGGCGGTTTGCGCCTGCCTGGCGTTCAGCGCGTTTTACGAGCTTATCGAGTGGTGGACCGCGCTGCTCACGGGCGAGGCCGCCACGGATTTTCTCGGCACCCAGGGCGATCCGTGGGACACACAATGGGACATGTTCCTCGCGCTTTGCGGGGCTGTGGTGGCGCTGCTCACCTTGTCCCGCTGGCATGACCGCTCCATGCGCCGCGTGGCCCGGGAAATCGCAGCTTGAGTTGGCCCGCCGCGAATTTACATTCCCGCCGGGCATGGAAACGTCGCAACTGCAGCAATACCTTCCGGTCCTGATGCTGGCCGGGCTGGCGGTCCTGTTCACCGCCGGCATGCTCGTCGGCTCGGTGCTTTTGGGTCGCGCCGCCCGCCGCAACAAGACAAAAGACACGGCCTACGAATGCGGAATGCTGCCCATTGGCGAGGGCAGCACGCGGCTGTCCGTGAAGTTCTACCTCGTGGCCATGCTGTTCATCATTTTCGATATCGAGGTGGTTTATCTCTATCCGTGGGCCGTGGTCTTCAAGGACATGGTGGCGGAGCAGCCGGGTCCGATTCTGGGTGGAATGCTCTTCTTCATCTTCATCCTCTTCGTGGGTTACTTCTACGAGCTGAAAAAACGCGCGCTGGACTGGAAAGGTTGAAGCGGCGCGGTTCGCGGACTCGTCAACCACCGGCCTGCGGTGTAATTTCGCCGCGTGGATGCGGGGATTTTCAAAGCGTTAACCGACCGGTTGCGCGGCTGGTTGCAGCGTGACTGGCGGCGGCTGTTGCGGTGGCGCGGGCGGTTCGAGTTCAGCGAGGAGGCCATGCATTTAAGCCTCGCCGTGGGTGTGGGCATCCTCGGCGGAGTGGTCAATTTCCTGTTTCACTACGGCATCGAATGGTCCAAGTGGCTCTTCCTCCACAAGCCCGATGATCCCGTGGTGGTGGCGGAGGAAATGGGCTGGCTGGCGCGGATCCTCACGCCCGCGCTGGGCGGGTTGGCGGCGGGGCTGGTGTTGTATTGGGGAGCCAAGGTGGCGGGACGCAAGGGGCCGGCCAACTTGCTCGAAGTTGTGGTGGCCGGTGACGGTCGGCTGCCCTTCCGCTCCGGCCTGGTCAAATCCCTTTCCTCGCTGATGAGCCTTGGCTCGGGCGCGTCGCTTGGGCGCGAGGGGGCGATCACGCACATGACCGCCACACTGGCCTCGAAGTGGGGCCAGTGGCGGAACGCGCCGCCCTACCGGTTGCGCCTGCTGGTGGGCTGTGGCGCGGCGGCGGGCATCGCGGCGGCCTACAATGCGCCCATCTCCGGCGCGGTGTTCGCCGCGTGGATCGTGCTGGGCAACTTCTCGATGAACCAGTTTGCCCCGCTTGTGCTGGCTTCGGTCACCGCCACGCTGATGTCCCGGACCATTCTTGGGCTGGCCCCGTCCTATGCTGTGCCCTCGGTGGAGTTCACGCGGCTGACCCAACTGCCGTGGTTCCTGTTCCTGGGAGCCTTGTGCGGCGCCCTGGGCGGCACGTTTCTCCGGCTGCTCCGCGCAGCCGAGGCGGGGTTCGCCCGGCTAAAACTATCCCTGCCCGCGCAACTGGCCGTGGGCGGCCTGCTCGTCGGCCTGATCGCCACGCAATTCCCCGAAGTTTGCGGCAATGGCTACGTCGTCATCAACCGCATCCTCCAGGGCGACTATTTGACCGGCCCCATGCCGCTCCTGTTTCTGACCGGACTGCTCGCCGCCAAGCTCGCTGCCACCACGCTCACGGTCGGTTCGGGGGCCGTGGGCGGCGTGCTCACGCCCACGATGTTCATCGGCGCGGCGTTGGGCGCGGTATTCGGCCAGGCGCTGCATGAACTGGGTTATGCGGCCGACCTTCCCACCGCCGTTTTCACCGCCGTCGGCATGGGTGCAACTCTCGCCGCCACAACGCGCGCGCCACTGCTGGCGATGATTCTGATCTTTGAGATCTCTCTCGACTACTCGCTGATGCCCCCGCTCATGGTGGCGACGGTGGTGGCGGTGCTCTCCGCCCGCCGGTTCTATCCCGAATCCATTTACACCGACGTGCTGCGCCATCGTGAAGCCCTCGCCGCGCGCGAGGCTGATCACGCGGGGGCCGCACTGGACTGCACGGTGGGGGACCTGATGCGTGCTCCCGTCGAGCCGGTCCGCGAACACACCCCCGTCGCCGAGATCGCGCAACGTTTTCTCCGTTCCTCCTACAATTTCCTCCCCGTGGTGGACGCGGACCGCCGGTTGCTGGGAGTAGTGGCCTTGCAGGACTTGAAGGAACATCTGACCGAAGAGAGCGGCCTGCAAGCGGTCATCGCCTTTGATGTCATGCGCCCCCCGCCGCCGGTGCTCACGCCGGGCGAACGTCTGCTGACCGCCCTGCCGGTCATCGTGGCCAGTGAATTGCGCAATGTGCCCGTCGTCAACAACCGGGCCGAAATGCGCCTGGTCGGAGCCATCGTCCGCGCCGAAGCCCTCGGCATCCTGGCCGAAGCCATCGAGGGCGCCAACAAGCCGGGACTGCGACGCGCGGATTAAGCATGATCCGTTACTAAGCGTTCACTGTTGCACAATCCGAGGCCGCGTTGACACCTCAAACCGACCGGCCTACGTTGCGGTGCAGAACATGGAAACCGTCACCCCTGCTGAACCCGTTGTGCATCTGACGCCTGCCGCCGCTGCCGAGGTGCGGGCCATGCAGGCAAAGCCGGAAAACGCCGGCCGGCCTCTCCGCCTTTACGTCGAACAAGGTGGCTGCTCGGGCATGCAATACGGGATGACCTTCGACGAGGAGCGCCCGGGCGACCAGATTGCCCGGCAGCACGGCCTCACCGTGGTGGTGGATGAATTCAGCGCGCAGTATCTGCGCGGCACCGTGGTGGATTTCAGCGACGCGCTCACCGGTGGCGGCTTCAAACTCAACAATCCCAACGCCAAACAGAGCTGCGGCTGCGGCAAATCCTTTGAGGCCGGGGCCTGACCCCGACCGGAAACCAGCGCCGTCCCGTGCGATGCGGGGCGGCGTTTTTTATCGGGACGAAATGCGGACTGCCTCGGCAGGGAAAACATCCAACGCTCAACATCGAACCTTCAAGGATGCGTGACCGGGCCGACAGGCTGATCGAGACTCAGTTTCCCTCAGACCGCCTGCCCGCCCGCAATCCGTTCCGCGGCATTGACGCCGGAGACAATCGAATCCCCCAGCGAGATGCCGTCGCGGTAGTGGCCGGCAAAAAAGAGGCCGGGCCATTGACTTTCCAGTTCGGTGAGTTTCTCCCGGAAGCGCGCGTAACCCAGATTGTATTGCGGAATCGCCTTGGGCCAGAAAACCGAGTGCTGAAAAGTCGGCTCGCCTCGCACACCGAGCAGCCGCCGCAAATCTTCGCGCACAATGACCACCAGTTCGGCTGATGGCCGCGCGGCCAGCTCAGGATACCGCTCGCCTCCAACATAGCTGGTCAGGGTCAAATGCCCGGCCGGTGCGCGGTTTGGGAACAACGCCGAGGAGAAGATGGTGCCGAGAATCTTGAAGCCCTCCACACGCGGGATGAGCATTCCGAAACCGCTGCACGGATGCGCCACGTCCTCCCGCCGGAATCCCAGCACCACGCTGGCCACCGGTGGATGCCGGACTTCCGAAAAAAGTTTCAAGTCCGCCACCGGTTCACGGGCACCTGGCCCAACCAACTCCAGTTCCGCCAGCCGATACGCGGTTCCGGCGTAGAGCACAAAGTCGTGCCGGGTCTGGCCGGATTCGTTGCCCGCCGTCCAGTCCAGTGTCCACGCATCGCGCTCCCGGGTCAGCCGCGTGACCCGCGTGTTCAGCCGCACCGCGCTTCCAAGCCGTTCTCGCAACGTGTCCGGCAACACTTGCAACCCCTCGTCGAAGGAAAATTTCGGGGCGCGGTCCTTGGCCACCTCGCCGCGCCGTTTACGTTCGCGTGCCCCCAAAATCTGCCCCTTGAGGAGCGAGCCGTATTTCGCCTCCAGCGCGGCCAGCTTCGGAAACGCCTGCTGCACGGAAAGCCGCTCCGGATCGCCCGCGTAAATCCCCGCCACCAGCGCATCAATGGCATGGTCCAGAAACTCCCGACACAGCCGGCGGCGGACGAAATCCGCGATGCTCTCCTCCGCGCCATCGCGCCGCGCCGGGCGGAACGGCTCGCGCAACACCGCCCATTTCGCGCCCAGCGTGAACAACGGGGTGGTGAAAAAACCCAGCGGCGAACCGGGCATGGCCATGGGCCGCCCATACCGCACCACATACCGCGCCTCCGCGCGCGGATCGGGATCCAGACGACGCGCCGCGAGACCGGCATCGTTCACCAGCGCAGCGATCTTCGGCGAGGTTTCCAGAATGGTGTTGGGGCCGAACTCGGCAAGGTAGCCATCGCGGCGGAGAGTTTGAATCGCCCCGCCCACGCGGTCCGTCGCCTCGTAAACGGTGACCGCCAGCCCGCGCCGTTGCAGATAGAATGCCGCCGTTAAACCGGTAATGCCCCCACCGATGACACCGATGGATTTCATGATTCAGATTCCAGTAACCGCCGCAGCGCGTGAAAATTCAATTCGGTCTTGGGCACAAGCGATGAGACGACCAGGTATTCCTGATCCTTGCTGCCATCGGCGCTCCGCTCGGAGCAATGTGCGTTATCCCCCTCCGGGCCCAGGCCATCCAATGTCGGCACCGCGTGACTGATGTGGTTGCCATCACTCAGGCCGCCGCGTTCCTCGCGTTCGATGACCATGCCCAGAGCAGCCCCTGCCGTTGCCCAGCACTGGAACAACTTTTCCGTTCCCGGATTCGGTGGCCACGGGGGTGTTTCACTCAACAGCGTGAACCGCACCCGGCAGGGCAGTCCATCCGCCACCGCCCGAACCACAATCTCCTGTTCCAGCGCGCGGAGACGCGCGAGACCATCCGCGTAAGCCGTGCGATCGAAAGCCCGTATTTCGCCCTCCGCCCATGCCTCGTGGGGCACGCGGTTGAGTGCGCCTCCGCCACTCAGACGTCCGATGTTGACCGTGCGGTCCCGCGCAGGATCCGTGAGCGCGGCGGCCTGCTGCACCAGATGCGCAACCTGGACCACCGCGTTCGCGCCGCGGGCATGGTCGCTTCCCGCGTGCGCCCCCCGGCCCTCCACGTCAAACCGGAAGGTGGCGCGCCCCTTTCGGGCCGTGACCACCTGCCAGCGATTGCCCACCCGCCGGCCCGCCTCGAAAACGAGCGCAGCCCGCGCGCCGCGCAGCCGCTCCAGACAGAGCCTCCCAAAGTCCTCGCTGTTCATCTCCTCCGAAGCATCGAGCAGAACCATCCATGTCGTCCGCGCGAATAATTCCGGGGCATGCCTTTGGAGCGCCTCCAGCAGGAGGTGAATCATCACCGTGCCACCCTTGATGTCCTCGGTGCCGGGGCCATAGATGCGGTCCCCCTCCTCGTGCCAGCGAAAGTCGTTGCGCTCCTCCTCCTCCGCCGTGAAAACCGTGTCCAGATGCGAGATCATTCCCACAACGTCCGGACCGGTGCCGCGCCGGGTCAACACCAGGTGATCGCCATGCGCGGGATGGACGGAGCGGATGAACTCGGCGACGAAACCCAGCGGCGCAAACGCTTCCGCGGTCACGCGCCCGACGGCGTTGACCCCCGCGGGATTCAAGGTGTGGCTGTTGATGGCCACCATGCGCCGCAGCAGGTCAAGCGTGAAAGGAAGCCGGGCATGAAGAAAATCGCGCAGCAGGTTTGGCGTCATGCGCCGACAAATTGCCACGCGCGCGGGGGACGGCAAGCCCGCGGGAAAATCTGCTTCCGTTGCTCCGGCGAGTTTGTTATCCCGTGCCCATCGTGCATCACCTGCGAGTCATTCTCGGAAGCGGTTTGTTGGCCCTCCTGCTGGTCGGTGTTGGCCATGCCGACACCTTCAAATTGACGGACGGCACCACGTTGACTGGTGAGCTGGTCGAGTCCGGCTCGAACGACGCCACGGCCATGATCCGCGTGGGCGAGGGCCAGTTTGAACGCGTGCCCTGGGGCCGGTTCTCCCAGGAGGACTTGAAGCGTTTCCAGGAAAAATATTCCCGGAACCGGCGGATTCTCGACGCGGTGGAACCCTTCATTGAAATCACCGCCGAGGAGCGCGCCCAGAAAACCGAGGTCAACATCAAACCGCCCGATCCGCTCGTGGAGGCCATGCAAAAGGAGCGCGCCACGGAAAAAACGCCTTTCTTCCTCTCCTTCTTCAAGTCCGGGGTGGGGTGGTTCATCGTGCTGGTCTTGTTCGCCGCCAACATTTTCGCCGGCTACGAAATCGCGCTCTTCCGCGCCCAGCCCGTGCCGCTGGTGACCGGGCTGGCCGCCATCCCCTTCCTTGGGTTCCTCTCCAATCTGGTCTTTCTCGCCCTGCCAACCCGGGTGGAAAAGAAATCGGCCGAAGACCTCGCTTACGAAGAACAAATGGCTGCCGAACCGCAAACCTTCGCGGTCCCGGGCGCGGCCGAAGCGGCCGCCGCCGAAGCCGCAGCGGCCCAGGCCAAAGCAGCCGAGGCCGTAACTGGCCCGCCCCCGGAGACGTTTACGCGCGGCCAGACCACCTTCAACAAGCGCTTTTTCGAGACCAAGTTTGTCAGCTTCTTCGGCATTGCCCGGCGCGAAGAGGACCGGCGCAAACGCCTGCACTTCAAGACCAGCAAGGGCAGCTTTGTGGCCACCCGCATTTCGCGCATCACCGCGTCCGACATTCACATCCTGGTGGACAAGGGCGGCGGTGCCACCCAGGAGGTGGGCATCCAATTCGTCGAAATTCAGGAGGTCACCCTCCACCATCAATAGACCGCAATCGCCGGGCGCTCATGAAATACAACACCATCCTCCTCTTTGGCGCCCCCGGCTCCGGCAAGGGCACGCAGGGCAAGATTCTCAACACCATCCCCGGCTTCTTTCATTGCGCCTGCGGCGACATCTTCCGCAACCTCAAGGTGGACAGCGAACTGGGCCGCCTGTTTGTGCAGTATTCCAGCAAGGGCATGCTGGTGCCCGACGAGGCCACCGTGCGCCTCTGGAGCGAGTTCATCGAAACCAGCACCAAGATTGGCAAGTTTCATCCCGAGAAGGACCTGCTCGTCCTCGACGGCATCCCGCGCAACATCCCCCAGGCCCGGATGCTGAAAAACGTCCTCCGCGTGCGGGCCATGTTCTGGCTCAAAACCCGCAAACTCGAACCCCTCGTCCGCCGCATCCAGCGCCGCGCCCTGAAGGAAAACCGTTTGGATGACATGAACCTCGACGTGATCCGCACGCGCCTGAAAACCTACGAGCGGGAAACGCAGCCGTTGGTGGATCATTACGGCAGCAAACTGGTGTATCGCATTGACTCGGACCAGACCCCCGCCGAAGTCACCCGCGACATCCTCGACCGCATCATCAAGCTCGGCATCCAGCCGAAGCTTTGAGCCGCCCGGGCGGCCCGGCATGGAACCGCTCCGCACCGTTTTCATGGGCACGCCTGAACTGGCGGCCACCTGTCTCCAAGCGCTGCTCCGCTCCCCGGACGTTCGGGTCGTTGGCGTTGTCAGCCAGCCGGACCGGCCCCGCGGACGAGCGCTTCAGATTTTCCCCACGCCCGTCAAACAACTCGCGCTCGCCCACCAGCTACCCGTCCTGCAACCACAGCGCGCGCGAGAAGAGGCGTTTCTCCAGGAACTCGCCCGGTGGCAGCCCGATCTCATTGCCGTGGCCGCTTTTGGCCAGTTGCTGCCCCCGCGCCTGCTCGAACTGCCCCGCTACGGTTGCCTCAACGTTCACACCTCGCTCCTCCCCCGCTGGCGCGGCGCTTCCCCCATCCAGTCGGCCCTGCTCCATGGCGACCCTGAAACCGGCGTCACCATCATGAAAATGGATGCCGGCCTCGACACCGGCCCGATTGTCAGCCAGGTCCGCACCCCCATCACGGCCGCGGACAACGCGCAGACGTTGCACGACCGCCTCGCCCGGCTCGGGGCGGACCTGCTCGTGCAAACCATTCCCGGTTACATCAGCGGAAGGTTGCCCCCCCTGCCCCAGCCCCAAACTGGCGTCACCCATGCCGTCAAAATCCGACGGGAAGATGGCCGACTCGACTGGACCCAGCCTGCTACGGTCCTATGGAACAGGCTCCGCGCCTTCACCCCTTGGCCGGGGGTGTTCACGCATTTGCCGCTGGCGGGAAAACTCGTCCTTCTCAAAGTGCATGCCGCCGAACCGGTTCCCGCTTCGGGGGCGCCCAGCGAAGTCCTCGCAGCGGGCCGCGACGGTATAACGGTTGCGTGCGGCGAAGACGCGCTCCGGCTGACCGAAATTCAACGTGAAGGCGGTCGGCGTCTGCACGCCGCGGATTTTTTGATTGGCTGCCCGGTGCCCGCTGGCACACGTCTCACGTGACTGCTCGCCCCGTGACACCTACGGAAACTTCCCCTTCCTGACGCGCTGATCCGTGCGCTCGAATGCTCCGAAGGAAAGGCTTGTTTTTCGATCCCCGCCTTTTCGCCGTGCTCCATCGCGCCCGGTGATTGCTCACCGGGCGACGTGACACTCGACGGGATCGCGGCCACACTGGCCAGTTTCAATCCGCGCCCGGTGATT
>JBKBTZ010000104.1:0-11915 GCA_046290825.1 Limisphaerales bacterium | reverse complement strand
GGGGTGGCGACGAACGACCGCAACACGGTGGCGTTTCATCAGGCCGCCGCGCTGACGTTGGCTGCGCAACGCCGCCTTTCGGAGGCCGAGGCGCATCTGGCTGCGGGCCTGCGGCTGGAGCCGGACAACGAACTCCTGCGCCTCAACCACGCCGTGCTGCTGCTCCAGGCGCGCGACACCAACCTCGCCCTCACCGGCCTGCGCCGGCTCGAACAGACCGCCACCAACTCCCCGCATCGCCGGGTGGTGCTCCAGAATCTGGCCGAGGCGTATTTGCAACACCAGCGGCCGGCCGACGCGGTCGCTGCCGCGCGCGAATTGGGCGGGGCCACCAACGCCCCGTTCGGCGACCGGATGTTTTATCTGAACATTCTCCGCCAGGCGAAGTCGCCCGGATATTCGGCGGAACTGGCCGCGCAACAGGCGGCGGCGGAGCGGCTGGGCCAGGAGGCCGTTCACGCGCTGGCCGCCTGGATGCAATCCATTGGCGACACGGACGGCGCATTGCGCTGGCTCGATGGGTTGCCGGTGGAACTGAAAAACGCGCCGCGCGTGACGATGGCCCGCGCCGACCTGCTCCTGGCGCGCGCCGAATGGGCGGCGCTGCAAGCCACGCTCGAAGCGGCGCGCTGGGAGGAGCGGGATTTCTTCCGGCGCGCGCTCCTGGCGCGGGCGCTGCGTGAGCAGCGGCAGACCACCGGCGCGGCGGCGGAATGGCTCGCCGCCACGCGCGCGGCCACCGGCCAGCCCCGGCTGCTGGCCGCGCTGGCGCGGACGGCGGCGGAATGGGGCTGGGCGGACGAGGAACGCGACTTGTTGTGGGTGCTGCTGGAACGCCATCCCGGCGAACGCTGGGTGCCCGGCCGGCTGGCGGAACTGTGTCACGCCGCCGGGGACACGCGCGGATTGAACCGCCTTTACCAGACCCTGTTCACGCGGGATCCGGGCGACCTGACGGCGAAGAACAATTTTGCCGTGACCACGCTGTTGCTGAACCCGCAGTCCCTCCGCGCGCGCGAACTGGCGCGCGAACTGGCCCGGGCGCAGCCGACCAACGCCTATTTCGCGTCCACGCTGGCCTTCGCATTGTGGCAGGCGGGCGATCGCGCCGGAGCGCTGGCGGCCTTTGCGGAGATTCCCCCGGCGGAACGGGAGCAGGGCGGGGTGGCCCTTTACTACGCCCTGGCGCTGGGCACGAACGCGCCAGCCGAGGCGCGGCGGCATCTCGAGCTGGCCACCACGGCACCGTTGCTGCCCGAGGAGCGCGCGCTGGCCGGAGCGCTCCGCGCGGAACTGCGGTGACATCGGACCTTCGTGGGGTGCCACGGGCGGTTCACGATCCCGGCGGGCGAGCCAGGAACTTCATGACTGCCTCGTGCCGCGAATGCACCTGGAGCTTGTTGTAGATGTGCTGCAGGTGCGAGCGAACCGTGTCGAGGCTGATGCCCATCTGGTCCGCGATTTCCTTGTAGAGACTGCCCTTGGCGAGCTGGCTGAGGATTTCCACCTCGCGTTTCGTAAGCTGTTCCAGTTCGGCGGCGATGGTCTGGCGCTTGTGGAAAAAGAGAACCACTTTCCGCGCAATTTCGGGTGACATCGGGGAGCCGCCCCGGCAGACGTCCTTGATGGCGTCCACGATTTCGGCGGGGCGGGCACGTTTCAGCAGGTAGCCGGTGGCCCCGGCCTGCAGGGAGTTGAAAATCTGCTCGCTGTCCTCATACACGGTCATCATCAGCAGGTGCAGCCTGGGATGCTTGGCCTTGAGTTCCGCCACCAGCTCGATGCCGCTGCGTCCGGGCAGATTGATGTCCACCAGCACGACGTCGGTGTCCGGCGCGAAGAATTTTTTGGCCGCCTCTTCCGCCGAGCCAAACGCGCCGGCGAGCTGGAGGCCCGGGGCGCTGGTGATGATGCCGGCGAGGGCTTCGCGGACGCCCTGGTCGTCTTCCACAATGGCAACTCGAATGCTCATGCGTTCTTCGGGGAGGTGGGGGGATGCGGTGCGGGGACGCGGGCGGCGGGGCCGACCGGCAGTGGAACGAGGAACCGGACACGGGTGCCGCGCCCGGGTTGGGATTCCACGAGGCAGCGGCCCCCGACCTGGGCGAGCCGGGTTTGCAAATTGCCAAGGCCGTTGCCTGCCATGTCGGTGGTCTCCGCCGGCAGGCCCCGGCCATTGTCTTCGATCTCAATCTCCAGATTGGCTTCGGACACTCGCACGCGCAGCCAGACTTCCGTGGCGTGGGCGTGTTTCTGGATGTTGTTCATGGCCTCCTTGCACGCGAGAAAGAGGTGATGGCGCAGTTCGGCGGAAACGGGAATTTCGGGCAGGAGCAGGGGCAGGTCCTGCCGGCAACGCACCGGGGTGGCGCGGAAAAATTCGTTCGCGTAGTGGCTCAGGTAATCCACGAGATGCGGCAGCAGGTCCCGGCGCGGGTTGACCGCCCAGACGATTTCCTCGAGGGAACGGATCGCCTCGCGGGAGCCATCGGCGATCTTGGCGAGCCGTTCGCCCGCCGGCTGGTCGCGGCCAATCTCGCCGGCGGTCAGATCGCTCAGGAACGCCACCTGCGTCAGGCGCGCGCCGAGGTCGTCGTGGATGTCGCGCGCGATGCGCATGCGCTCCTGCTCGACGGCGCGTTCCCGCTCGAGGCGGGCGAGTTTGCGGCGCATCTTCTGGACGTAGCGGTAGCGCACGGCGGCGGCCACCAGCGCCCCAAAAGCGAGCCAGACGGCCCCGCGAAACCAGGCCGTCTGCCAGTAGGCAGGCGTGACTTCAAAGGGAAAGGCCAGGGCGGTTTCGGCCCACGCCCCGTCCGTGTGGCTGGCGGTGAGGCGGAAGACATAGCGACCCGGTGCCAGCCGGGGATAGGTGGCCACGCGGTTGGCGTCCGCCTCCACCCAGCCCAGATCGAACCCGTCCAGCCGGTGACGAAAGCGCACATGCTCGGGGGCGGTAAAGCTGGGTGCCGTGTAGCGGAAGGTCAGGCGGCGGTGGCCGTAGGCGATTTTTATGCCGGTCTGCTGCAAGACTTCCTGCTCGTCCACCGTGATGGTTTCCAGCACCAGCGAGGGCGGCGGCAGGTTGGTGGGGAGGGAATGCGGATGGATGGTGACTGCGCCCTGCGTCGTGGCAAACCAGATTTCCCCGGCGCGCGTCCGCCAAGCCGAGGGCTGATAGCCGCCGATGCATTCCACGTTTTCCAGCCCGTCGTCCCGGCCGAAGTGGACCGAATGAAATCGCCCGCGGCGGCCGTCCGCGAACGCATCCAGGTCGGCCTTGCGCACCCGGACGATCCCGCGGTCGGTGCCCAGCCAGAACCAGCCGAGGTCATCCTCGACCATTCCGGAGATGACATCATCGGTCAGGCCGTGTCGGACATCGGCAAAGACAAATTTCCCCTCCCGCATCCGCCCGAGGCCGCCACCCAGCGTGCCGATCCACAAGTCACCGTCCCGGGAAAAATGCAGCGCGCCGATCGAGGCGCCGGGCAGGCCATCCTGTTTGGTGAAACTGACAAAGCCGGTCCCATCGTAACGCCACAATTCGCCCGCGATGGTGCCCAGCCAGAGGCGGCCTTGGGAATCATGGGCGAGCGACCAGATGGCCTGCCGGGGCGCGGGCTGGTCCGGGGCATTATCGAGACGGGTGAGCCGGCGGCCCTCCAGGCGGAACAACCCATCCGGGAGGCAGCCCAGCCAGAGCCGCCCGGCGGCGTCGGCCTGCCAGGCGCGAATCTGTCGGCTCTGAAAGGCGCGCCACGGTCCCAGTTGCTCGGGCGTCATGTCCGCCACCCGGAATGGCCCCCAATCAACGGTGCCCACCCACACGCCGCCGTCGGGATGCGGCAGGACGGTGGTGGTGGCGATGTTGGTGAAGCCGGTCACCGGCGTCAGTTCTCCGGCGGGCGAGCGCCGGAACAGCCCCGGTCCTTGGGCCGACAACCAGACCGCACCGGCGTTGTCCTCGCACACGGCGACGATGGCCTGCGGGCTGTTGGGCGGCAGTTTGACGGTCTGAAACAGCCGGGGCCGGAGGCGCGTCAACCCGCCGCCCTCAGTGCCGGTCCACAGGTTGGATTCCTGGTCCTCGAACAGCGCCAGATAACGGTGATCCGTGGCGAATTCACGCCGGAACTCTGTGCCCACCAGCCGGAACAGACCCAGTTCCTGGCAGGCCATCCACAAGTGGCCCTGCCGGTCCTCGAGCAGAATCGGGGGTTGCGTGGGCCGGGAAGGGGAGGGGAAGGTTTGCGCCGTCTCCGCCGACTCCGGCGGGGGCAGTTTGGTCACGAGACCGCCCGCGCTGACCCACATGCCGCCATCCCGTCCGGGGCATAATGCCACCGGGCCACCGGTGGTGACCGTTGCGACGGGTGCGCCCGCTTCGATCCGGCCGTAGGTGTTGCGCTGGGCGAACCACAACCTCCCCCGCCGGTCGCGCACGAGCTGGACGGGGCCGCTCCGCTCCGGTTCCGCGAGCGGGACCGGATGCACCTTGTCCTCGTCGTCCACCCAGGCCAGTCGGCCCTCCTGAAAACCGATCCACATGTGGCCCTGCAAATCCTCGCACAGCGCGCTGATGGTCGGATGGGGCAGCCCCTGTTGCGCGCCGATTGAAGTGAACGTGTGTCCGTCGTAGCGGATCACGCCGGCGGTGCCGGTGCCGATCCATAGGCGGCCAAAGCGGTCCACGGACAACACGCGCGTGCGCCCCCGTGTGAACGCCGGGTGAACCTCATCCTCCATCGCGGTGAAGGAGCGGCCGTCAAAACGGATCAGGCCGAACGGTGTGCCCAGCCACAGGTAACCGTCCGGCGTCTGAGCGATGGCGGTGATGGTGTTGCGCGGGAGACCGTCATCGGTCTGCCAGGTGCGGCCCAACAGTTCGCCCCGGCCGGAGACCGGGTTCACAGCCCGTCCGGGGAATGCGCTGGCGGCGAGCAGCCAACCAAGGGCGAGCAAGACCGGCCAGCGGATGGCGCGATGGGGATGGTAGCGGGGCAACGGGAGGAGGTTCTGCAGGTTCACCCCGCGGCGTCAAATCGCAATGCGCCCCGTCCCGCGCGGTGGTTGCTGTTCACGGGCGCAAGCTGGATTCCTTGAGGAAGTTGGCGATGCCTTGCTGCTGCGCGATGTGGTGGGCGACGTTTTCGCCGGTCAACGCGCGGAACGGGATGAAAACCTGCCCCCGGGCAAGATTGTTTCCGCGCAGCCGGTCGCGCATGTGAACGATGGTTTCCTTGCCCACCTGGAACGGCTTCTGGGCGATGGTGCCGTGAATTTCCCCGGCCCCGATGCCCTCCAGCGTGTCGCTGTTGTCATCAAAGCACACGATCTTCACCTGGCCCGTCCGGCCCGCATCGCGCAGCGCCTTGCGCAGGGCGGGACCGTGATACCCCGCCACGCCCATGACCCCGGCCAGGTCGGGATGCCGGCTCAGAGCCTTCGTCAGGTTCTCGCCGACGAGCGCACTTTTTTGGCCGTCTTCGAAGGTCTCCACAAGCTGGAGGTTGGAGCCGGCGAGGCCCGCCCGGATGCCGGCGACGCGGTCCCGCGTGTTCTGTGCATTGGCGTAACCCACGAAGAGGGCGACCCTGCCGCCGCCGGGCAGCGCAGCCTTGAGTAAGGTCGCCGCCTCAGCGCCGGCGGCCACGTTGTCGGTGCCGATGTAACTAACCCGCTTGCTTTTCGGGGCGTCGCTGTCCGCGCAGACCAGCAGTGTTTTTGCGGCGACCTCGTTGAGGAACTCGGTTTGTTTCTCGGGGTCAATCGGGCTGATGGCGATCCCGTCCACGCCGGCGGCGAGCAGGCTGTTCACAATGCGTTGCTGGTCCTCGATGGTGGTGGCGGAGGGATAGCGGAAGCTCAGGTCCACCTCCCCCAGTTGCTGCGCGGCGATGTCACAGCCGAGGTTCACAATCGCCCAGTATTCGCCGGGCGAGTTGGCCACGAACGCCAGGTGCAGGCGCTTGGCCCCGGCGTTCCCGGCGGGCGGGGCTTTACCGCAACCAGCCAGTCCGGCTGCCAGCGCGACTGCGAACAGCGCGGCGCATAGCGGGTGGCGCACCGGGGCGCGGTGGCCATTTGCGGTGGATGGGCAGGGCGTTGCGGATGGGGCGCAGGTATCGGCGTGCATGATCGAACAGTAGGTGGGGGCACGCGGCGGAGGAAATCACATCATGATGTGATGTGTGGGCGGGGGCATGCTGGCTAGGTTGGCTGACGTGAACCCGACCCTTCTTCTCTCCCAATCGTGCCGCCGTTTCGCTCTGGCCGCGCTGGTGCTGGTCACCGCGCTTCCAGCGTCGGCGGAGGTCATCAGTGTCAATTTCATGCAAGCCGCAAGCTACACCGTTCCCGGCGCCTTCGGCGTCACCAACCAAGGCTCCGTGGTAAGTGGTTGGGTGAATCTGAATCAGGTCAACAATGCAAGCGCGCTCCCCTTTTCCAGCGGCGTCCCCAGCGCGGTGAATCTCACCGGCACCAGCACTCCGGGGTGGTCGGTGGGAAATGCTGCCTACGCAGGCACGCCGATGCAGAGCGGCAAGTCTTGTTTCAATAACACCCCACCCGCCAGCCGACCGACCTTCACGCTTTCCAACCTGAACACCACTTTTCCGAAGGGCTGCAAGGTCATCGTCTATGTCAGCGGCTTCCTGAGCGCCACCAACTCCTTCATCACGGACGGCACGACGACCTTCTATTATCGCGCTGCCACCAACGCCACCGAGATCGCCAACGCCCTCACTGCCGGCCTGTATCGCACCACACAAACGACGGACCTCGGCAACGCGAACAACCCCCTCGCCCAATACGCCGTGTTCGGCGAGGCCGAACCGCTGACCAATGACGTCATCACCTTCACCCTCGGCACCACCGTGGGCGCGGGATCGTGGATTGGCGGCTTTCAGATCGTGGGGGACACGAACAAGCCGCCCGTCGCGAAGAACCTTACCCTGGGTGTTTCCCAGGGCGGCTCCGCCACGCTCCCCATCATTGGGGGCAAACAAGGCCCGACCGACGCGGAGGGCGACCCCATGACTGTCACTGCCGTGCAGAATCCTTCGGCCAATGGCGCCAACGTTTCCACCGACGGCACCCAGGTGGTCGTGAGCTACGCCGCCGTCCCCGGGTTCACCGGCACGGACACATTCACCTACACCGTCACGGACAGCGCGGGCGGCACCGACACCAAGACCGTCACCGTGCAGGTCACCGCCGGAACGGGGTTCAACCAGTTGTCGCTCGAGAGTCTCGGCGGGGGCGCGGTGCGGCTGACCTACCTGGGCATTCCCGGCTTCCATTACGCGCTGGACTGGCGCACGAATCTGGCCGTGGGCGACTGGCTCCCGCTGGTCACCAACGCGGCCGCTGCCAATGGCTACCTCGTCTTCACCAACACCTCGGTCGAGCCGGCCAATTTCTACCGCACCCGCTACGTCCCCTGATCAGTTCCCCGCCTCACCTACACATCACATCATGATGTGATGGTCCCTCCAACCCCACCTGTTAAGATGATCAACATGAACTCCACTGTTTGCGCGGTTCGCCCGCCTGCCGGTGCCCGCGCCGGTTTCACCCTGATCGAGTTGCTCGTCGTGATCGCCATCATCGCCATCCTCGCGGCGATGCTGCTGCCGGCCCTGTCCAAGGCCAAGGCCAAGGCGCACAACATCCAGTGCGTCTCAAACCTCAAGCAGGTCATGCTCGGCATCACCCTCTTCGCCTCCGACAACGATGACCGCCTGCCCTTCAACACCGACCTCGACGGCTCGCCCAACGGCCTGACGCTCGGCCTCGACACCCGCAGCTCGTGGGCGGACACCAATCCCACGCGGCCGGAACTGGGCTTCCACATTGCGCCGTATCTGGCCAACACCAAGACCCTCGTCAACCAGGGAACCTCGGAGAGCAAGGTGCTCGTCTGCCCGTCATTCGTGCGCAACCCCCAATACTCGGCCCGCGCGCCGCAGGCCGGGGACATCCATCAGTTGCGCCGCATGTATCGGCAGCGGGCCTTCGTGGAAGGCTCGACCCTCTGGGCCTATTCCTCCCCCAAATTCGGCAGCATCTTCAACCCCGCCGTCAACGGGGCCATCGTGGATTCCGACCGGCAATTGCCCGGCGGCACGTCGGCCACCATGGCCGCCGCGTGGGACCAGTTGCCCGACAACCCCGTGCATGGCAACACGCGCAACTACGGCTTCTTTGACGGTCACGTCTCGACCCTCTCCATCAACACCAATCGCCACGCCGAAACCATGACCACCGGCCGCCAGCCCTACGGCTGGTTCACCACCACCCGGTGAACCATTGCGGCGCACGCCCGCAGTTTTCCACACCCGAACCCCGCTAAAACCAACTCCTCCCACGCTATGAAAAACGTCCCGCATCTCACCGCCCGGTCTGCCGCCGTTCTAGCCGCGATTGCCCTCCTGTCCGTGGGCATCCCCGCGCGCGCTGCGATCATCAGCGTCAACTACATCCAGGCCTCGGGGCATGCCATTACCAATACCTACGGCCTGACCGCACAGGACTCCGTGGCCGGGGGCTGGCTTAACCTGCTCAACGTCGTCAATGCCACCGCGCTGCCCTTCTCCGATGGCACGCCCAGTCCGGTGAATCTGACCGGCATCCAGCCTGGCGGCTTTGGTGTCGGCAACGCCGCCTACGCGGGCACGCCGTTCATCTCCGGCAATGCGGTTTATTCCACCACCACGCCCAATCCCTTTGCCACGCTCACCAACCTGAACGCCGCCTTCCCCAACGGCTACAAGGTGATCGTCTATCTTTCCGGCTTCCTGGCCAATCGGGGTGCCTCCATTTCCGACGGCACCACCACGTTTTACTACATGCCGATCACCAACGCGGCGGACATCCCCGCCGCCCTCGCCAGCCCGGTGCGCACCACCCAGACCACCGACCTCGGCAATGGCAACAATCCCATCGCGCAGTATGCCGTCTTTGGTGATCCCGTGCTGCTGACCAATGACACCCTCACCCTGACCATAGACCACCTTTACGGCACGGGTGGCGCTTACCTGGGTGGGTTCCAGATCATCGGGGCCTCGACTACGGATCTGGCCGCCCGCGTCTGGCGGGGCAACATCAACAACAACTGGGACACCAGCACGCCGAACTGGACCAACATTTTCTACGGTGCCACCAACTATGCCGAGGGCGACCCGGTGTTCTTCACCGACGCCGCCGTGGCCGGCAGCCCGACGGTGAACCTCACGGCTGCACGCGCGCCGGGCAGCCTCACGGTGGACAGCACCAAGAACTACACCTTCACCGGCAGCGGCATCGCCGGTGCGACGGGCTTGACCAAGAGAGGCTCCGGCACCCTGACCCTCTCCAATCCCAATACCTACACCGGCAACACCACCCTCAGCGCCGGCACGCTCAAGCTGGGCGCGGCCAACGTGTTGCCCGACGGCCCCGGCGCGGGCGATGTGTCCATCGCGGCCGGCGCCACGCTTGACCTCAACGGCAACTCCGAGGGCATCAACGGTTTGACCGGCTCCGGCGCGGTGGACAACACCGGAGGCGCGGCCGCGCTGACGGTCGGCCTGAACAACATCGGCGGCACGTTCCCGGGGACGCTGCAAGGCGCGGCGGGATTGACCAAGCAGGGCACCAACACCCTGACCCTGACCGGCCTTTCCACGCACAGCGGAGCTACCACCGTCGCGCAAGGCACGCTGGTGCTCCGTCCGCTCTCGTCCTTCTCCGGCGCCAGCGCACTGGTGGTCAGCAACGGGGCGAGCCTCGAACTCGTCTTCACCAACGGCTCCGGCCTGTTCAGCACCGCCAACGTCAGCCTCCACGGCGGCGTGGCGCTGACTGTGGACTACGGCAACGCCGCCGTCACCGGCTTCAGCACGCCGCTCACCACCATCGGCACACTGAACCTGAACGGCGTCACCCAGATCGGCATCAAGGGGGCGAACTTCAACGTCGGCACCTACACCATCCTCAGCTACGCCAGCAAGACCGGCGCGGGGTCCATCAGCACCACTCCCGCGTTCCTGCCCAGCGGCATGGCGGCGACCATCCAGGACACCGGCTCGGCCATCAACCTCGTCGTCACCACACCCTCGGTGCAGTCCCTGCTTTGGACGCAGGGCGACGGCGAATGGTCCACCAACGGCCTGTTCAACTGGAATCTCGGCGCCGCCGAATACAAGGAATACCCCGGCGGCTTCGGCGACATCGTGACCTTCGACAACACCACGTTCGGCACTGTGACCTTGGCCCATGATGTCAAACCGTTCTCGGTTACTGTGGGCGGCAACTACACCCTCACCGGGCCGGGTCGCATCACGGGCAACACCGGCCTTAACCGGTCCGGCTTTGCCGCCACCATCTTCGTCCTCGACAACACCAACACCTACACTGGCCTGACCGTCATCAGCAACGGCATGTTGCAGGTCAACCGCCCCGGCGCGCTCGGCGCGACCAATGTCGGCACGCTCGTCATCTCCGGCGCGTCCCTGGCCATCGGCAACGGCATCACGCTGGTGGGCGAACCGCTGACCATCAACGGCAACGGCGCGGGCACCACCAACGGCGGCGCGCTCCGCTCGGTGGACATCGTGAACCCCGTCACCGTGGCCGCCCCCATCATCCTCGGCAGCACCGCCCGCATCCGGCCTGCGGACGGCGGCGAACTCATCGTCAGCGGCCCCATCACCGACAACGGCAGCAACTACACCGTGTTCTTCCACGCCGGCCAGACCAACACCCTCCTGCGCCTCAACAGCTCCGGCAACGTGGCCAGCAACCTCACCATCTACGGGGTCAACCCCACGCGCGGGACCATCCGCTTCGGGGCGAACAGCGTGTTCCCTACAGCGGCGCTCTCGGTGGGCGGCGGCTTGCACGACTTGAACGGCACTGCGCAGAGCTTTGCCGGTCTGTTCGCCGGGTTCGATCCGCAGTTGGGCATCCTGACCAACAGCAGCGGCACCCCCGCGACCCTGACCATCAACTACGCCAACACGAACACCACCGCGTCCTTCCAGTCCGTCCTCGCCGGCCCGGTCAACGTCATCAAGGAAGGCGCGGGCGTGCAGTCCTTCGCGGGTGGGGCCACCATCAAGCACACCTACACCGGGACCACGACGATCAACGGCGGCATCTTCGGCATCTCCAGCGACTTCTCGGGCGTGACCAACAGCTTCATCGTGAACAGCGGCGGCACGCTGCGGGGATCGAACAGCATCGGCGGGCCGTTGACGGTCAACGCGGGCGGCACCTTCTACGCCGGGTTCGCCACCAACCAGGTCAGCATCTTCAACGTCAGCAACAACGTCGTGCTGGCCGGCAACACCATCGTGGCGCTCAACAAGGACGCGGTCGTCTCCAACGACGTCATCAACGTCACCGGCACCCTCCAATACGGCGGCACGCTGACGGTTCTGAGCCTCGGCACCAACGCCCTCGCGGTGGGGGACACGTTCACCATCTTCCCGGCGGTCGGCGGTTCGCGCTCGGGCAGCTTCACCATCGTCGGTCCCCCGGACGTGACCTTCGGTTTCAACCCGGCCAGCGGCGTGCTCAGTGTGACAAGCATTGGCCCGGTGACCCCGCCCACCTTGAACTACACGAATCTGGGCGGCGGCGTGACGCAGTTTAGCTGGACCGGCGCGTTCAAGCTGCAATGGCAGACCAACAGTGCCGCCGCCGGCCTGGGCACCAACTGGGTGGATTACCCGAACCCGGCCAACCCGGTGAACGTGACCAACGACCCGGCCATTCCGGCCACATTCTTCCGGCTCAGCTCGCTCTGACCGGCGTTGGGGATGGAATTTGGTTTGGTGGTGGCGATGGGCGTCCGGCCTGCTGGGGAGCAGGCCGGAAGAACCCCCACCCCCCACACTCACCCCACCTTATCCCTGTCTGACTGT
>JBKBTZ010000103.1:0-12009 GCA_046290825.1 Limisphaerales bacterium | reverse complement strand
AATCGTTCCGGGTAAGCTGGGGTCATGACCGCCACCTGGCGCCTTCCATCTTGCAATAAACTGAGATGCGCCCAACGTCTTTTAGCCCGAAAACCGCCGTTGACAGGTCCGGGCGATTTTGGTGTTATCTTCGCCCCTTTGCGGGACTGAACTATGTATGCCGTTTTAGAAACTGGTGGGAAGCAATACCGCGTCACCCCGGGCGATCAGCTTGAAATCGAGCGCCTCGGCGTCGAGGCCGGCCAGCCGGTCACGTTTGATCGCGTGTTGCTCGTGAACAACGAGGGCAAGGTGACGGTGGGCGCGCCCACCGTGGCCGGAGCCACCGTCGTGGCCGACGTGGTGAGCCACAAGCGTGGCGACAAGGTTGTGACCTTCAAAATGAAGCGCCGCAAGGGTTACCACAAGACCATCGGCCACCGCCAGGAACTGACCGTCGTCAAAATCACCAGCATCAACGCGTAACTCCTATGGCACACAAAAAAGGTCAGGGTAGCTCCCGCAACGGCCGCGACAGCCACAGCAAACGGCTGGGCGTGAAGGAATTTGGCGGCCACCTCGTCACCGCCGGCAGCATCCTCGTCCGGCAGCGCGGCTCCAAGTTCATCGCCGGCAAGAACGTCGGCACCGGCCGCGACTGGACGCTCTTCGCGCTGTGCGACGGCAAGGTGTTCTTCGACAAGGACAGCAAACGCATCAACGTCGCCCCGGTCCCGGCGGCGGCCAACTGACGGCTGGTTTTCCCCGAACGGCGAGGCGGCCAGCCTCGCCGTTTTTTGTTTCCGCCGCCCAAACCCCCGCGCCAAAATCGCCCCATGTTCGTGGATGAAGTCAAAATTTACGCCCGTGCCGGTCACGGCGGCAAAGGGGCGGTGGCTTTTCATCGCGAAGCCTTCGTGCCGAAGGGCGGTCCCAGTGGCGGCAATGGCGGGCGCGGCGGCGACGTCATTCTCGAGGCGGACCACGACCTCAACAACCTGATCGCGCAGTATTACCAGCCCCGTTTGATCGCTGCGGACGGCCAGCCCGGCATGGGCCGTGGCATGGATGGCAAGGCGGGCAAGGACCTGGTCGTCAAGGTGCCCTGCGGCACGCTGGTATGGCGGCTGACCACGCCCGAACCGGAAGCGGAGCCTGCCGTTTCCCCGCCGGGCCATGCCCGCGCGGCGTTGCCCCTCGCCACCGCCCGGCGTCCGGTCATCCGCGCCGCCGGATCGGTGCAGGCGGTGGAGGTGGACCTGGCCGCCGAGGCGGATCCCACCCCGGGACGCGCCGCGCCCACCAAGGGGGAACTGGTTTGCGACCTCACCGAGCATGGACAGCGGTTTGTGCTGTGCAAGGGCGGACGCGGTGGCCTGGGCAACCGGAACTTTGCCACCGCCCGCCGCCAGACGCCGCGCTTCGCGCAACCGGGCGAGCCTGGCACCAACGAGGGCGAGTATCTGCTCGAACTGCGCATCGTCGCCGAGGTTGGTCTGGTGGGGTATCCGAACGCCGGCAAGTCCACGCTGCTCAGCGCCATTTCCAAGGCCCGGCCCAAGATCGCGCCCTATCCCTTCACCACGTTGACGCCGCAAATCGGCATCGTCGAGTATCCGGACTGGAAACGGCTCACCGTCTGCGACGTGCCCGGCTTGATCGCGGGCGCGCACCGCAATGTCGGTCTCGGGCACGCTTTTCTCCGCCACATTCAGCGCTGTAAAATCATCGTCCTGCTGCTCGACATGGCGGGCACGGACAACCGCGCGCCGTGGGACGACTACCGCTCGTTGCTCGAAGAACTGGAGTTGTTCGACCCCAACCTGCTCGACCGGCCCCGCCTGGTCGTCGCGAACAAGATGGACGAGCCGGCCGCCGAGGCGAACCTCAAGACCTTCAAGCGGAAAGTCCGCAAGACGCCGGTGCTGCCCATCGCCGCCGCTTTCGACCTGGGCGTCGAAAAATTCAAGCAGGCGATTCGGGCGGCGGTGGAAGAGGCGGGCGGCTTCTGAGCGCCGCTCCCGTGCCTGGCCATGGACGAGCCGCTGATTGACCTGCAGAGCGATCACCACTTCATGGGGGAGGCGCTCCGCCAGGCTGCCCGCGCCTATGAGGCCGGCGAGGTGCCGGTGGGCGCGGTCGTCGTCCGCGCCGGCCGGGTCATCGCCCGGGCCGCGAACCAGGTGGAGCTGCTCAAGGACGCCACCGCGCACGCGGAAATGCTGGCCATCACCGCAGCGGAACAGGCCGTGGGCGACTGGCGGCTGAACGATTGCACGCTCTACGTCACCAAGGAACCGTGCCCGATGTGTGCCGGGGCCATCGTGCATGTCCGGTTCGCGCGGGTCGTGTTCGGCGCGGCGGACCCGAAAGGCGGCGCGGCGGGCAGCGCGTTGAACCTGTTGCAATTTCCCGGGCTGAACCACCGCGCCGAGATCACCGGCGGCGTCCGGGCCGAGGAATGCCGCCGCCTGTTGCTTTCCTTCTTCGCCGAGCAACGTGCCCGTAACAAGGCCGACCGGGCGTCCGCAAACTGACGGCTCCCGCTTTCCGACGTGCGGCGAACCGCGCCGTCCTCTATACCCGGGCCATGCCGTTGCCCGAGCCGCTCCAACTATTGCCCGGCAACCGTGTCCGCTGGCGCGGGCGCACGCTGCTCTATTTTGCGGGCTGTGATTACTTCCGCCTCAGCCAGCACCCCCGCGTGGTGGCCGCTCTCCAACAGGGCGCACGGCAGTTCGGCCTGAACGTGGCCGCCTCGCGGATGACCACCGGCGAACACGCCCTTTACGACCGTTTGGAAACCGCGTTGGCGGAGTTCTTCGCCGCGCCCGCCGCGCTGCTCGCGCCGGGCGGCTATACGGCCAGCGCGCTCGTCACCCAGGCGCTGGCGGGGGAATTTACTCACGCCCTGCTGGATGAACGCGCCCACCCGGCCCTGCGGGATGCGGCGCTGCACCTGGGCGTGCCGGTGCAGTCCTTTGCGCATCGCGATGCCGCCGCCGTGCAACGGCTCGTTCGCCGCGTCCCCCGCGCCCGCTGGCTGCTGTTGACGGACGGCCTGTTTGCGCACGACGGATCGGTGGCTCCGCTCGCAGAATACCGCCGCGCGCTTCCTCCGACGGCCACCATCCTGGTGGACGATGCCCATGGCGCCGGCGTGCTGGGCGCGCACGGGCGGGGCACCCCGGAGTTTTGCGGCGGGAGCCGGGCGCGGCTGATTCAGAGCATCACCTTGAGCAAGGCGTTTGGCGTCTATGGCGGCGCGGTGCTGGGGACGCGGGCGTTGCGGGACCAAATCATCGCCCGGAGCCGCGCCTTTACCGGTTGCACCCCGCTGCCCCTGCCTCTGGCGAACGCCGCGCTGGCGGCTGTCCAACGACTCCGGGCGGAGCCAAAGCTCCGGGAGCGTCTGCATGCCAACGCCGCCCGGGTGAAAGCGGGTTTGCGCGCGGCCGGCTGGACCGTGCCGTCGCATCCGGGGCCGATTGTTGCGCTGTATCCCGCGAGCGAGGCGGAGGCGGAACGCTGGCGGCAGGAGTTGCGGACGGCGGGCATTCACCCGCCCTACCTGCGCTACGGGGCACGGCGCGGGTGGTTCCGGTTTGTCATTTCCAGCGAGCACACCCCCACGCAACTGGACCGGCTGGTTCGGGCGTTGCAAGCGCTTCGCTGAGTGTCCGGAATGCCGCCCGGCCCGGCCCGTTATGGGCGGCTTTCCAGTCGCGGGGGTGGCGCGGGTTTCTTGTCCTCGCGGTGCTTGGCCAGTTGCTGCACCAGATACGCGCCGTGGGCCAGCGCGATGATGAGCAGGATGACGCCGGAAATCCGCTCGAGGCGCAGCAGGCCGCGCGGGCTGAACCGGCGATGCCCCAGCGAGGACGCCCAGCTCAGGCCGGTGAACCACGCCCCCACGCTCACCGTCACCCCGGCCACGCAGGCCAGCTTGCCCCCCCAGTCGGGGGTCACCCATTCGCGGGCGATGAAGTGCGCTCCGAGGATGACCCAACCCACCAACACGCCCGGATTGGCCAGCACCCGCACGAACCCGAGCGCGAACGCGGAATGCGGATGCAGCTTTTCCTCGATGCGATGCTCCAGGGCGTCGGCCTTGGCGGACAGGTGCAGCGGCGAGTCCACGGATTTCGCCAGGAGAAATTTCAGTCCGATGACGAGCATGAACACAAAGCTGGCCAGTTCCATCGCCGCCTTCACCAGCCCGCGCTGGAAAAATGCCGCCAAGCCGGTGAACGCGATGAAGCAGTAGATCAGCTCCATCAACGTCGCCCCCAGCCCGATCATCAGCGCCCAGCGAAAACCGCGCTTCGCGCCCTCGTTGATGATGATGAGGTTGATCGGGCCGACCGGGATGCACAGCACCAGCCCGCTCAGGAAACCGGTCAGCGCCGCGAGCAGCAGGGGATGGTCTTCCATGCGGCCTTCAGCCTTCGCCCGGCGGGGCGGGGGCCGGCTCCTCCTCGTCCTCCTCCTCCTCGATTTCGGCGATCGCTTTGCGCGGCATCCACGGTCGCACGAATCCGTAGAGGAGATACGCCGTGAACAGGGCCGGCGCCGCCACCGGCAACACCTTCTCCCAGAGAATTACAAAGAAGCCGATGACCACGACGATGATGACCATCTTCAGGAAGCTTCGCTTGGCCCGGAAATCGAGGGACTTGAAGCTGGGATACTTCACTTCGCTCACCATCATCGCCGACAAAAACAGCATGATGACGGGCAGCACATAGCGCCATTTGGTTTGCGGGAATTCCTTTTCGTTCAGCCACAAGAGCAGCAGGGTCAGGGATGCCACGAGGCCCGCCGCCGCCGGAATCGGAAAGCCGAGGAACTCCTTGCCGCCCCCGCCGCCCCCCATCGTGGCGAGGCAGTTGAAGCGCGCGAGCCGGAAGGCGCCGCAGATCAGATACACCGACGCGATGAACCAGCCCACCGCCGGGTGCGCGGGGAACACATCCGCCAGCACGATGCGATGCACGAGAAACGCCGGCGCGGCGCCGAACGAGATGATGTCGGCGAGGGAATCGAATTCGCGGCCGAAGGGACTTTCCTTGCCCCCCATCCGGGCCACCCGCCCGTCCAGCAGATCGAACACGCAGGCCAGCAGAATCAGGAACAGGGCCTGGTGGATCATCTGGTTGAAGTTCGGCGCGCCCGGATCGGCCTCCACAATCCGGGTGAGCGCGAGAAAGCCGCAGAACAGGTTTCCCGCCGTCATCAGGTTCGGCAGGAAGTAGATTTTCAGCTTCTCGCCATCGGGCGGAGGGGTGGCGGGCGCGGTATTCATGGGTCAGGCCAGTTCGGCCAGCACGGTTTCCCCGCCCTTCACCCGCGCCCCCAGCATCACCTTCACCCGCGCGTCCAGCGGCAGATACACGTCCACCCGCGAACCGAACTGGATCAGGCTGATGCGTTCGCCGCGCGCCACCTCGTCCCCCTCCTTCACCCACGGCACCAGCCGACGCGCGATCAGGCCCGTGATGAGCCGCACGCCGACTTTCGCGCCCGCGCGGTCCGCGGCGGAGAAGCCCAGCAGGATGTTCTCGTTGTGCGCGGCGGACTCGGTCTTGAGCGCGTTGAGGAACTTGCCGGGCGTGTATTGGAAAAACTCGACGCGTCCGCCGACCGGCGCGTTCTGCACATGCACGTCGAACACCGACAGGAAGATGGAGATGCGCTGGCACTCGCCACCCATGAAACGCGGCTCCACCACCCGGTCAATCATGTCCACCTTGCCATGCCCGGGGGCAACGACCAGGCCGGGCGCGCCCGGCACGTTGGGATTCGGGTCGCGGAAGAAATAGAGCGTGAAGAGTGCGAACAGCACCCACACGGAACAAATGATCCATGCCACCGCGGTCAGGGCCTTGCCGATCAACAGCGCCAGATACCCCATGCCCACCAGCGCGAGCACGGCCAGCAACGTCCAGACAATGATGCGGAACGCCGCCCGCAGGGCCTTGCCGGAATGTTTCATGCCGCCAGCTTAGGCCCGGACCGCCGGTTGGGCAATCGCCGCGTGCGCCGGTCGCGTTCGTCAACGGGCTTTCCTCCCCGCCCGTCTTTTCCGTAACTTCCCCGCCGCATGGCCGCCGAAGCCCAGCTCACCCCCATGATGGCGCAGTATCGCCGCATCAAGAGCGAGCTGCCCAGGGACGCGCTCCTGCTGTTCCGCCTCGGGGACTTTTACGAGATGTTTTTCGAGGACGCGCAGACCGGCGCGCAGTTGTGCAACCTCGCCCTCACCCGGCGCAACGGCGTGCCCATGTGCGGCCTGCCTTTTCACGCGGCCAGCGGCTACATTGCCCGGCTCCTCAAGGCCGGCCGCAAGGTCGCCCTCTGTGACCAGGTGGAGGAGCCGAAGCCCGGCAAGCTCGTCAGACGCGAGGTCACGCAAATCCTTTCCCCCGGCACGCACTTCGACGAGCGGATGCTCACGGCGGAGCGGAACAACTTCCTCGCCGCCGTGCTCGCCAGCGGAAAAAACTTCGGCCTCGCGCTGGTGGACCTGACCACGGGCGATTTCAAGGTCACCCAAATCGAAGGCGATGCCGCGCTGCTCACCGAACTGGAGCGCCTGCGCCCGGCGGAAATCATCTTCCCCTCCGAGGCCGCCCCGCTGCAGGAACTGCTGCGGCCCGCGTTTCCGGTCCTGATTCCCCACGAGGACTGGACTTTCGCCCCCGAGACAGCGGTGTTCACCCTGCGCGAGCATTTCGGCGTCGCCTCGCTCGACGGCTTCGGGTTGAAGCAGAAGCCCGCCGCCATCGGCGCGGCGGGCGCGGTGCTGCATTACCTCACGCAACACCTCCGCCGCGACGTCAAGCATCTCACGCGGCTTGCCTGCTACGAATCCACGGACTTTCTGGTGCTCGACGGCACCACGCTGCGGCACCTCGAAATCCTCGAACCGCTTCACCCGGACGCCCCGCCGCCCGGGTCGCTCTACAAGGCGCTCAATCGCACCGTCACACCCATGGGCGCGCGGCGGCTGCGCGACTGGCTGTCCCAGCCGCTGGCCGCGGCGGAACCCATCCGTTGCCGCCAGGACGCGGTCCAGGCGTGGCTCGACCACGCCGCCGCGCTGGATCAATTCCGTGCGCAACTCGCCGAGGTGCGGGACCTCGAGCGCACGTTGGGCCGCCTCAGCACCGGCTCCGGGAACGCCCGCGACCTCGTCGCCCTGCGCATCGCGCTGGAGCAGATCCCCAATCTCAAAAAGGTCGGTGCCGGGGTGACAAGCCACCCTCCCACCAACCCCGCACCCGTCCTGTCGGACGCCCTCTCCCCCTCAGATGGGGACCAAGCCGGGCTGAAGGGCGGCTCTCTGCTCGAGGGTTTGTTTTCCCAACTCACCGAACTCCCCGCGCTCGTCGAGTGGATTGGCCGCGCCATCGTGGACGACCCGCCGCTGGCACTGAAGGAGGGCGGCCTCATCCGGGACGGCTTCAGCCCTGAGTTGGACGAGCTTCGCGCGGCCGCACGGGGGGGCAAGGATTGGATTGCCCGGCTCCAACGCGAGGAAATCGAGCGCACCGGCATTGCCTCGCTCAAGATTGGCTTCAACTCCGTCTTCGGCTATTACATCGAAGTCACCAAGGCGAATCTGGACAAGGTGCCGCCGCATTACACACGCAAGCAGACCATCGCGAACGGCGAGCGCTTCATCACGCCCGAGTTGAAGGAGATGGAGGGCAAAATCCTCGGGGCCGAGGAACGCGCCGAAAAGCTGGAATACGAGCTGTTCCAGCGCGTGCGCGAGGAGGTGCTGCGCCAGCTTCCGCTCCTGCAGCAAACCGCCTCCGCTCTGGCCCAGCTCGATGTGCTGGCCGCCTTCGCCGAGACCGCACGCCTGTTCAACCATTGCCGTCCCGTGGTGCGCGACGCGGGCGTGTTGTTCATCCGCGAGGGTCGCCATCCCGTGCTGGAGCAGCAGTTGGTGGAAGAACGCTTCGTGCCGAACGACGTGGCTTTGACGTCGGGTGACTCGTCCCCGCCCGCCGGGGATTCCGCGCCCGGCGCTCCTCCCTGCGCATTTCCGCAAATTGCCTTGATCACCGGTCCGAACATGGCCGGCAAATCCACCTACATCCGTCAGGTGGCCCTGCTCACGCTGCTGGCCCACACCGGCGCGTTCCTGCCCGCTGCGGAGGCGCGCGTGGACCTCGTGGACCGCATCTTCACCCGCATCGGCGCGAGCGACGACCTCGGGCGCGGGCAGTCCACGTTCATGGTGGAGATGAGCGAGACGGCCAACATCCTCAACAATGCCACCCCGCGCAGCCTCATCGTGCTCGACGAAATCGGGCGCGGCACCAGCACCTTTGACGGCCTCAGCCTGGCCTGGAGCATCGTCGAGTTTCTGCACGAGCAGACCCGGGCCAAGACCCTGTTCGCCACGCACTACCACGAACTCACCGAACTGGCCGGCCGCCTGACCCGGCTGAGGAACTTCAACGTCGCCGTCCGCGAGTGGAACGACTCCATCGTGTTCCTGCGGAGGATCGTCGAGGGCGGCACGGACAAGAGCTACGGCATCCACGTCGCGCGCCTGGCCGGGGTGCCCCGGCCCGTCATCGAACGCGCGAAGGTGATCCTGCGGAATTTGGAGGAAAGCGAGCTGACGCCCGAAGGCAATGTGCGCCCGCCCGCCCGGCACCGTGCCGAACGTGAAAAACTGCAGCAGCTTCCGCCGCCACAGATGGATTTGTTCGGTTGAGCGGAGCCGCGCGTTGGCCCCGCCGCGGCTCAACCTCCGTTCGGGGCCTGGGTGAAGATGCGGCGAATGACCTCCTCGATGGGCACCTCCTCGAGGTCCAGGTCCTGCACGGGCAGTTCGTCCAGCAGGGCCTTGCACACGGCCACCACCCGGTCTCGTTTCACCTTCAGCTTGAGGAGGGCCGGGCGCTGTTCGACGACCTCGCCATACCGGGCAACCGCCGCCGGAGACAGGGGCGCGCCGCCGGCCAGATGGACGGTGAGCAGCTTGAAGTCGGCGAACCGGTCCACGATTTCCGCGAGCCGTCCGTCGTAAAAGATTCGCCCGTGGTCAATGATGATGACGCGGTCGCACAGTTCCTGGATGTCCGCCATGTAGTGGCTGGTCAACAGGATGGTGGTGCGGTGGCGACGGTTGTGTTCCCGGAGGAAGTCGCGGACGGTCTGCTGGGAGACGACGTCCAGGCCGATGGTCGGCTCGTCAAGCAGCAGGACGCGGGGCTGGTGAAGGAGCGCGGCAATCAGTTCCATCTTCATGCGCTCGCCGAGCGAGAGCTCGCGGACCTGAACGTTGAGTTTGTCCCGCACGGCCAACCGCTCGGCCAGCTCGGCGACAATGCGATCGCGGTCGGCGTCGGGAATGCCGTAGATTTTGGCGTTGAGGTCGAGGGACTCGCGGGCCGGGAGATCCCACCACAACTGATTCTTCTGGCCCAGCAGCAGGGCGAACTGGCGGCGGTAGGCGTCGGCGCGCCTCCAGGGGACGTGGCCCAGCACCGTGGCCGTGCCGGCGCTGGGATGCAACAGGCCGGCGAGCATCTTCAGCGTGGTGGTTTTGCCCGCGCCGTTCGGGCCGAGAAAGCCGACGAGTTCGCCGGCCTCAATTTGGAAGTGGACGTCCCGGACGGCAAAAACGGTTTCGTAGCGGCGGCGGAACAGGCCCTTCACGGCGCCCCCAAACCCCGGCTCCTTGTGGTAGGACCGGAAGGTTTTGGTGAGGCCATGAACCTCGATGCAGGGCATGGCGCAAGCGGTGGATTGCCGGTGGAACGACCGGGGCGTCAGCGCATCAACTGCTTTTCCAGCAAATGCACCGTCTGGCGGACGTTGGGGTCCACCTCCATGCGGTCCTTCACCAGCCGGCAGGCATGCAGCACCGTGCCGTGGTCGCGCCCGCCAAAGGCTTCGCCGATGGCGCTCAAGGAGTTTTCGGTGAGCTGCCGCGCCAGATACATGGCGATCTGGCGGGGGAAGGCGATGTTTTCCGGCCGGCGCTTGCTGGTCATGTCCGCCAGCCGGAGGTCAAACTTCTCCGCCACTTTCTTCTGGATGGACTCGATGGTGACGGTGAAGCGGCCCTCCTCATGGAGCACTTCGCGAAGGAGGCCCTCGACAACCTCGGTGTTCAGTTCGCGCCCGGTGAGGGAGGCGAATGAGGCCACGCGGATCAGCGCGCCCTCGAGGCGGCGGATGTTGCTGCGAATGCGGTGCGCGAGGAAATTCAGAATGTCATCGCCCAGCTTCACGCCGAGGGTGTCGGCCTTCTTGCGGAGGATGGCGAGGCGCATCTCGACGTCCGGGGGCTGGAGGTCTGCGACGAGGCCCCACTCGAAGCGGGAAACCAGCCGCTGCTCAAGGCCCTGAATTTCGCTGGCCGGGCGGTCGCAGGTCAGCACGATCTGTTTGTGCGCCTCGTGCAGGGCGTTGAAGGTGTGGAAGAACTCCTCCTGGATGCGCTCCTTGCCGGCCAGGAACTGGATGTCGTCAATCAGCAACACGTCGGTCTGGCGGTATTTCTTCCGGAACTTCGCGAGCTGGTTGTTTTGCAGCGCGTCAATGAACTCATTGGTGAACCGCTCGGACGAGAGGTAGGCGACGCGCGCCCCCTTCTTGTTCCCGGTCACATGCTGACCGATTGCGTGCAGGAGGTGCGTCTTGCCCAGGCCCACCCCCGCGTGCAGGAACAGCGGATTGTAGGCCTTGCCGGGGGATTGCGCGACGGCCAGGGCGGCGGCGTAGGCGAAGTTGTTGTTGGCCCCAACGACGAAGTTCTCGAAGGTGTTCCGGGGGTTGAAACCCAGGTCGCCGTTCACCGGCGCGCGGTCGGCGGGCGCGGGAGCCGGCGTGGCCTTGGAACGCGGGGGCGGCGCAACGGCGTGCGCGCGGCCCGGGGCGGGCTGGGGATGCGCGACTTTGAACTTCACTTCCAGCCGCTGGCCGGAGGCCATGGCCACGACATCCCGGAGCAGGCCAATGTAGTTGTCTTTGAGCCAGACCTCCGTGAAATCGTTCGCCACTTCCAGGACCAGCGCGGAATCCTGAACCGCGGCGGCCCGCAGCGGCGCGAACCAGAGATTGTAGATGTCCGCGCTCAACATGGCCCGGAGTTGACCCTGTGCCGCGCCCCAAATTTGCTCTGCTGAAACCTGCATGTCGTGTCCCTCTCAAGCCCGCCAATCGGGCATTTTATTCACCTGGCTTTTTCACAAAGCCGTAACGTCCACGGCGGTTTTTCGTTCTAGCAACAAATCCAACCGGTTCCAGAAAAATCCGGACGCGTTTCGCCCGAGAACCGAAGAGATGCTTGTGAAATAATTCCAAGTTGTTTTCCATCAAAAACTTCCGATTTCTTTTTCCCGTCCAATCAATTGGTCCCATCCGGGCTTCTGACGGCCAAAGGCAAACCGCACGCCTTGCGGGCAGTTTTGTAGGAAATGGCCGCAGGACAAACGAGGACAACATATTTTTTGTTGTTCACGAGTTATTCACATCGCTTTGGGGGCCGATTTTACGGCGGTTTTTTGCGGTTTTTCCGTCATTCTTGCCGCGCCGCTCCGGATTGGCTTGTGCCCCCTTTGGCGGTGCAACGGAGGCGCTGGCGCTCGGGTGGCGTATTCTGAGTTTTGATTAGCGACCCATCGTTGTTTTGGAGAATGGCTTATATCTTTGGGCGGGGATTTGACGGCACGGCGAGAGTGTGGTTTCCTTGGCGCGTCAGCAGGCTGGTTTTGGAACACCTGCCGGGAATGCAGGTGGTTCTTTGAAGATTTTGAAGATTTCGGCAGTGGTCCAGTTCACACCATTGCCGATTGTCCCCCTAATCCTGCTGTTGAACTATCGAAAATTCCCCGGGCCTTTCAGCCACCCTCTGGTTGACTGGCCCGGTTTTTTTATTTTTTGGCCGAAAATCCTCCGCCGCGTCGGGCTTCCCGCTGATCCTAAATTCCGCAGTTGGAGGGTGAGTTTTCATGCGCTGGCGGCTCCGATTTGAGTTGGGATAGGCACGGCCAACGG
>JBKBTZ010000102.1:0-12109 GCA_046290825.1 Limisphaerales bacterium | reverse complement strand
TCCGGCCCTGCCCTCGTCGCTGCGCCGCGCCAACGAGCGGCTCGTCGTCAGTCTGCTCCAACGCGGCGGCCCGGTCTCGCGGGCGCAGCTTGCCAAGTCCGCCGGCATCAGCCAGCCCACCTGCGGCAAGATCGTGGATGAACTGATCGCGCTGGGCGTGGTGCGCGAAACCGACGAAGCCGAGCCAGGCCCCGCGCGCGCGGGTCGTCCCGGTCGCATGGTGCGTTTGAACGCGGCCCAGCCCCGGTTTGTGGTGGTGCAGTTGGACGTTCTCGAGACGAGCTTCGCGCTGGCGCCGGTCGCCTCTCCTTTGGAGGACCGCTGGCAGGTCGTGCGTCCCACACTGCATTCCCCCGAGGCGTGGCTGCGGGAGGTGCAAACGGCAGCGCGCGAGTTGAACCTGTCCGGGGCCTGGGGCGTGCTGGTCAGCGTCCCGGGCATCGTGGATGAGGCGGCGGGCCGGGTGTTGTTCTCTCCCAACCTGCACTGGTCAGAGAGCGCAAGCCTCCCGTCGCTGCTGGGCAGTGTGTGGGATGCCCCGGTCCGGCTGGTGCAGGAGAATCGCGCCGCCGCCCTCGGGCATCATGCCGCGCATCCCGAGCGCGGGGATTTCCTGCTCGTGGACTTCGGCCAGGGCGTGGGCGGCGCGATCATCGAGGGGGGGCGGTTGTTTTCCAGCCCGCTGCCGTTGAACAGCGAATTTGGCCACACGCCCATTCCGGGTAATCACCGCCAGTGCGGCTGCGGCGCCACCGGCTGTCTGGAAACGCGGCTCTCGCGTTCCGGCCTGCTGCGCAGCTTTGTCGAGGCCAACCGCGGGCAGCCGGAAAGCTGGGAGGCCCTGCTCACGCACATCCGCGAACACGGCGTTCGCCCCTGGCTCGCCGACGATCTGAAGGCCGCCGCCAGCGTCATCGCCGGCGCGCTCAATGTGCTGGGCCTGCGCCATGTGGTCGTCACCGGCAGCCTGACCGAAATGCCGCCCGCGGTCGTGGCGCACCTCGCCTCCGCCATTCAAGCCGGCGCGCTTTGGGGGCGGTTCGGGGAGGTGACGTGCGAGGCCGCCCCTCACCGCCGGATCGCCGGCCTGGTCGCCGCCGGCGTGGACCAGTTGCTCGTGCCGGTGTCGGGTCAGCGCGCCGTCCGTCCGCGGCGTGGGCGCCGCCATGACTGAGCGCGCGTTACCACGTGGACCGAGCCATCCTGCCATCACCAATCTGCCCGAAAGAAACCCCCGCCGCGGAAATCGCAGCGGGGGGTGAGGTCCGCGCAAAATCGGCGCGGCGCTATTTCAACCAGAAGCTGAAGTAGAGATACATGCCGCCCACAAGCAGCAGGATCAGCCCCGCCAACAGTTTGTTCGGCAGATCCCAGCTCGCCTTGATCTCGTCGGCCGCTTCCTGGTGAATCGAGCCGTAGGTCAGCCCGCGAATCTTCTCCGGGGGCGGAGGTGGGGTGAGCAACGACACCACCACCATGATGATGGCGCTGGCAGCAAACAGAATGCCGGTGGCGTAGAGGAAGTTGAAATCCCCAATGGCCGCGAGCCACGCCGGATCGGACACCTTGGCCGCGCCGTAGCGCATCTGAATGGTCAGCTTGGCCATGCCCAGCACAAAACCGCCCACCAAGCCCCAGGTCGCTCCGGCCGAGTTGATGCGCGTCCAGAACAAGCCGAGGAAAAAGACGGCGGTGATGGGTGGGGCCAGATAGCCCTGGACGCTCTGCAAATACTGGTAAAGGCCGCCGGACGAAATCTTCGCCATGACGGGAATCCAGATGATGCCCAGGCCCACGACCACGGTGGTGGCAATGCGGCCCACGTTGAGCAGGTGCCGCTCCGACTGGCCGGGACGCAGTTTCTCGTAGATGTCCACCGTAAACAACGAGGCGCTGGAGTTGAACAGGGATGCCAGCGAACTCATCAATGCCGCCAACAGACACGCCACGATCAGCCCACGGATGCCCTGCGGCAGCAGCGAGGTCACCAGCGTCGGAAACACCTGGTCGCCCTTGATGCTGAAGGCCAGCACCTTTTGCGTGCCGCCGTCCGGGGTTTCCACCGTGGTTTCCTTCAATTCGCGCGGGATGAAAAAGCCCGTGCCCGCGTTCAACTCGCGCAGCCGGCTGTTCACCTCGGCCTGGAGTTTGGACTGCTCCGCCTTGGATAGGTTGACGTCATAGGTCCGGACCAGCGCCGGCTCGGACGCGCCGGCGTTGAACTTCTTGTCCAGCGTCCAGCCAATCATGCCGGGAATCAGGAAGATGAGCACCGGCCAGACCTTCAAGAGGCCGCCGAACAGCGCGCCGCGCCGGGCTACCGCAAGGCTTTTCGCCGACAGGGCGCGTTGCACGATGTATTGGTCGGTGCACCAATACCAGAGGCCAATGATGGGCGACGCGATCAGCACGCCCAGCCAGGGGAAGTCCGGGTCCTTCAGGGGCCGCCAGAGGGCAAAATTCTCGGCGTTGGTCTTGCAGGTCTCGACCAGTTCTCCCCAACCGGCCACCGGCCCTGCGCCGCCACTGAGACGGCTCAGGCCGATGAACGTAATGACAAACGAGCCGAACAGGATGATGACCGCCTGCGGGGTGGCCGTGTTCATGATGGCTCGCATGCCGCCGAACACCGTGTAAACGCCGGTGATGATGACGGTGGCAAAAGCACCAAACCAGAAGGCGTTCTCCGGCGATCCGAACGTGTCGGGCAGCAACGCCTGGAACACGATCGCGCCGGCATAGACCGTCACGCTGACTTTGGTGAACACGTAGGCCACCAGGGACACGCACGACAGCACCAGCCGGGTGCGCGCGCTGAACCGCTTCTCCAAAAACTCCGGAATCGTCTGCACCCCGGACTTGTAGTAAAACGGCACGAACAACCCGGCGAGAATGATCAGGCACCAAGCGTGGAGTTCCCAGTGGGCCATGGCCATGCCGGTGTTGGCACCCTGCCCCGCCAGGCCAACGATGTGTTCGGAACCGATGTTCGAGGTGAAGATGGAGGCGCCGATCACCACCCAGCCAGCATTCCGGCCGGCCAGGAAGTAGTCGGTGGTGTCCTTCTGGTGCCGGCCATACCACCAGGCCACGAAGCCGATGACGCCGAAGTAGAGGGCGATGATGATCCAGTCAAGCGGTTGCATGGAGTTCCTTATGGATGAGTTTTTGCGCGGGGGCTATTTCGCGCCGAATTTGTAGATGATGGTGTTGTGATAGGTCTGCCCGGGGCGCAGCACGACCGAGGGCCAGTGCGGCTTGTTGGGCGAATCGGGCGCGTGCTGCGGTTCAAGGCACAGGCCGTTGCGAAAGTGATACACCTGCCCGCCTTTGCCGACGATGGTGCCATCCAGGAAGTTGCCCGCATAGAATTGGAGACATGGCTCGGTGGAGAGCACCTCCATGACGATGCCCGTCTTCGGGCTGCGCAACCGGGCCTGCAACGTGAGCTGGCCGGGCTGCTTCTGGTTGATGACCCAGTTGTGATCGTAACCGGGGCCGTATTGCAGCACCGGGTCTGGATCATTGATCCGCGCGCCAATCGCGGTGGGCTTGCGGAAGTCGAAAGGCGTGCCCGCGACAGATTTCATCTCGCCCGTTGTAATCAGTTCCTTGTTCACCGGGGTGGTCTTGTCCGCGTTGATGTAGAGCAGATGGTCGAGAATGTCGCCGCCGCCAGAGAGGTTGAAATAGGAATGGTGCGTAAGGTTGACGATGGTCGGGCGGTCGGTGGTGGCCGTAAACACGAGCTTCAGTTCGTTGGCATCCGTCAGGGTATAAATGGCGGTGACGTCCAGGTTGCCCGGGTAGCCCTCCTCGAGGTGCGCACTGCGATAGGTGAGCTTGAGCGCCGGCCCCTCGCGGGTTTGTAGCGGCTCGGCGCGCCAGATGCGCTTGTCGAAACCCTTGAGGCCGCCGTGCAGGTGGTTCGGACCGTCGTTGGTGGCCAAGGTGTATTCCACGCCGTCCAGAGTGAACTTCCCGCGGGCAATGCGGTTGCCGTAACGCCCCACCAGACAGCCGAAATACGGACTGTTGGTCAAATACCCGTCGAGGTCATCGTATCCCAGCACGACATCCACCAGTTGCCCCCGCCGGTCTGGCACCTTCAGGGTGGTGACGGTGCCGCCATAATTGCAGATCGTCGCCACGGCCCCCTTCGCATTCTTCAGCGTGTAAAGCTGCACGGGTTGGCCGTCGGCAGTGCCAAAGGGGCGGGAGGTGATCTCGCCCCGCCCGCCAGCGCAGGGACAACACTTGGTGGCGGAGCAACCGCTCAGCAGAACTGCGCCAAGCGTGGCGGTCAACGCCAGCAGACCGAGGGAGGAATTACGGGAGGTATTCATGATTTGCTTCAGGTTTTGGCGGACACGCGGAGGCATATCGCAAAGCGCCCGGCCTGGCCAGCGCGCATTCCCCGCGTTTCACCAGCCCGGTGCGGCCCGGCGAGGCCCCTTTCCGGCGGTGAGATGCGGGTGGTTTACCGGATTACTTAACTAACGCAAGAAATATCTCGACGACGTGGGAACTTTTGGTCATGCTGCCCTCGCGAGTCCCACCTGCGCCAGCAAACCAAAGCCAGGGGCGCAGGCGAACCCGCACAAAGGCACCACTCCAATCTAAACCAAACATCATGAAATCCGCATTCCCCAAGATTGCCAAGATTCGCTACGAAGGCCCCCGCTCCAGGAACCCCCTCGCCTTCAAACACTACAATCCCGACGAAATCGTCGAGGGCCGCACCATGCGGGACCATCTCCGGTTCGCGGTGGTGTATTGGCACACCTTCCGGGGCACGGGCAGCGACCCCTTCGGCGCGGGCACGATGTTGCGTCCCTGGGATGACGGCTCGAATTCGGTGGCCAATGCCCAGCGGCGCGTGCGGGTCGCGTTTGAATTTATTGAGAAGCTGGGCGCGCCCTACTACTGCTGGCACGACCGCGATGTCGCACCCGAGGGCAAAACGCTCGCCGAATCCAACAAGAACTTCGACGCCGTCGCCAAGGTTTTGAAGGAGGAGCAGCAACGCACCGGCATCAAGCTGCTCTGGGGCACGGCCAATCTCTTCTCCAATCCCCGTTTCATGCACGGCGCGGCCACGAGCTGCAACGCCGACGTGTTTGCCTTCGCCGCCGCGCAGGTGAAGAAGGCGATGGAAGTCACGCACGAACTGGGCGGAGAAGGCTACACCTTCTGGGGCGGCCGCGAAGGCTACCAGACGCTCCTCAATACCGACCTCAAGCGCGAGCAGGCTCATTTGGCCGCGTTCCTGCACATGGCCGTGGATTACAAGAAAAAGATCGGTTTCAAAGGCCAGTTTTATATCGAACCGAAACCCAAGGAGCCAACCAAGCACCAATACGACTCGGATGCGGCCGCCTGCCTGAACTTCCTGCGCGAGCACGACCTGCTCCCCCACTTCAAGCTCAACATCGAAACCAACCACGCCACGCTGGCGGGACACACGATGCAGCATGAACTCGAAGTCGCAGGCGCGGCGGGCGCGCTCGGCTCGATTGACGCCAACACCGGCGATGAACTGCTCGGCTGGGACACGGACCAGTTCCCCACGAACATTTACCTCACGACCTACACGATGCTGACCATCCTGAAATACGGCGGCTTCAAGACCGGCGGCGTGAATTTCGATGCCAAGGTGCGTCGCGAAAGCTTCGAGCCGGTGGACCTTTTCCACGCCCATATCGGCGGCATGGACGCCTTTGCGCGCGGGCTGAAGATTGCCGCCGCCATCCGCAAGGACGGCCGCCTGGCCGAGTTCGTAAAGAACCGCTATGCTTCGTGGGATAGCGGCATCGGCGCAAAGATCGAGGCGGGCAAGGTCGGCTTCAAGGAACTCGAAGCCTACATGCTCAAAAAGGGCGAAGCCGATGCGAACGCCAGTGGCCGTCAGGAATATCTCGAGAACCTCGTCAACGAGTTTATTTAAACCCTATATTGCTGTTGAACGCGAGTCCCTGGTCTCCAGCCACGATCAGTGCAGGTCAGCGGTTCAATTCTATGATCAACCTCAAATTGCTCGAAGTCTGGTTCGTCACCGGCAGCCAGCACCTTTACGGCCCCGAAACCTTGAAGGCGGTCGCCCGCCATTCGCAGGAAATCGCCCGCGGCCTCAACGCCGCCAAAGCAATCCCGGTCAAGGTGGTGTTCAAGCCCGTGATGGTCTCACCCGATGCCATCACCGAACTCTGCCAGGCGGCCAACAACGCGAAGAACTGCATCGGCCTCATCACCTGGTGCCACACCTTCTCTCCCTCAAAGATGTGGATCAACGGCCTCAAGCAGCTCCGCAAGCCCGTCGCGCACCTGCACACGCAATACAACCGGGACATTCCGTGGTCGTCCATTGACATGGACTTCATGAACATGAACCAGGCCGCGCACGGCGACCGCGAGCACGGGTTCATCTGGAGCCGCCTCCGCAAGGACCGCAAGGTCGTCGTTGGTTTCTGGCAGGATGCCGCCGTGCAGAGCCGGCTCGGCGCCTGGGCGCGGGCAGCGGCAGCCTGGCATGACTGGCAGGGCGCTAAGTTTGTCCGCTTTGGCGACAACATGCGCGAGGTCGCCGTGACCGAGGGCGACAAGGTCTCCGCGCAAATGAAGTTCGGCTTCTCGGTTAACACCCATGGCGTGGGCGACCTGGTCCAGCGCGTGAACGCCGTCTCCGACCGGGAAGTGGACGCGCTCTGCAAGGAATACGAAGCCACCTACACGATGACTGCCGACCTGCGCAAGGGCGGCAGGCGCCACAAGTCCGTCCGCGACGCGGCGCGCATTGAGCTGGGCATTCTCCACTTCCTCACCGAAGGCGGCTTCAAGGGTTACACCGATACATTTGAAGATCTGCACGGCTTGGCGCAACTGCCCGGCATTGGCTCGCAACGCATGATGGCCAGGGGCTTTGGCTTCGGCGGCGAAGGCGACTGGAAAACCGCCGCCCTCGTCCGCGCCATGAAGGTCATGGCCACCGGTCTGGGTGGCGTATCTTTCATGGAGGATTACACCTACCATCTCGAGCCGGGCAACCAGCTCGTCCTCGGCGCGCACATGCTCGAAATCTGCCCGAGCATTGCGGACGGCAAGCCGTCGCTGGAGGTGCATCCGCTGGGCATCGGCGGCAAGGCCGACCCCGCGCGGCTGGTGTTTAATACACCCGCCGGTCCCGGTCTCAATGCCTCACTCGTCCACCTCGGCAACCGCTTCCGCCTCGTCGTCAACGAAGTGGACTGCGTCGCCGCGGAGCACGCCATGCCGAAGCTCCCCGTCGCGCGCGCGCTCTGGGTGCCGAAGCCGAATTTTGAGGTCGGTTGCGCCGGCTGGATTCACGCCGGCGGCGCGCACCACACCGGTTTCAGCCAGGTCGTCACCACGGAAATGCTCGAGGATTTCGCCGGCATGGCCGGCATCGAACTCGTGGTCATTGACGCCAACACGCAACTCCGCCAGCTCCGTCAGGAACTGGAATGGAACGAGGTGGCCTACGGATTGAAGGGCGCGTTTATCGCTTAAATCGGCACGGAAGCCCGGCCTGCCGGGGTCGAATCGGTTTCGTCCTTTGCCGCGCTGGAGCCGGAGGAAGGTGTGGACTCACGCCAACCCATCCGGGAGGCGGCGCGGTGTGAGATGAGATTGTCAATACCTATGCCCGCTCAATACACCATCGGATTGGACTACGGCACGAACTCCGTTCGCTGCCTCATTGTCAACGTCGCCAACGGCGCGGAAGTTGCCACCGCCGTCTGGGGCTACGCCCACGGCACCGCCGGCGTCATCCTCAGCCGTGACCCGAACCTCGCCCGCCAGCATCCCGCCGACTACCTGACCGGCGCGGAAATCACCATCCGGCAGGCGCTCGCCATCGCCAAGAAAACCGTCAATGGCTTCAAGCCCGAGCAGGTCATCGGCATTGGCGTGGATACCACCGGCAGCACGCCGCTGCCCGTGGACGCGAACGGCCAGCCGCTCGCGTTCCAGAAAAAGTTCGCACACCACCCCGCCGCGATGGCGTGGCTTTGGAAGGATCACACCGGCATTGCCGAAGCCGCCGAGATCACAGCGCTGGCGAGAAAGATGCGGCCGCAATACCTCGCCAAGTGCGGCGGCACCTACTCGAGCGAATGGTTCTTCAGCAAAATCCTGAAATGCCTCCGCACCGCGCCGGAAGTCTTCAACGCGGCGCATTCGTGGATCGAGCTTTCCGACTTCGTCCCCGCCGCGCTGACCGACACGCTGCATCCGGACAAATTCACCGCCGGCATCTGCGCCGCTGGCCATAAGGCGATGTATAACGCCGCTTGGGGCGGTTACCCGGACAAGGAATTCCTCTCCAAACTGCATCCCCAGCTCGGCGCATTGCGTGACCGCCTGCCCAAGCGCGTTCTGGCGGTGGACTCTGCGGTCGGCACGTTGACCCCCGACTGGGCGAGGCGCACCGGTCTCGTCGCCGGCATTCCGGTGACCGTCGGCGCGTTCGACGCACACACCGGCGCGATTGGTGCGGGCGTGAAACCCGGCACGCTCGTGAAGATCATCGGCACCAGCACCTGCGACATCAGCGTGCGCGTCAACACCGCCAAACTCGCGGACATCCCGGGCGTGTGCGGCATCGTGGACGGCAGCGTGCTGCCGGGCTATTTCGGCATCGAAGCGGGCCAGTCCGCGGTGGGCGACATCTTCAACTGGTGGGTGAATTACATCCAGCCCGGCGGCCCGAAGGCGGGATCTCACGAGGAACTCACCAAGGGCGCGGCGAAGCTGAAGCCCGGTGAAAGCGGCCTCCTGGCGCTCGATTGGAACAACGGCAACCGCACCGTCCTCGTGGACCAGCAGCTCACCGGCCTGCTCGTCGGCCAGACGCTTTACACGACCCCGGCGGAGGTCTATCGCGCCCTCATCGAGGCGACGGCCTTTGGCGCGCTGACCATCATCAACCGCTTCGAGGAATACGGCGTGAAGATTTCCGAAGTCGTGAATTGCGGCGGCATCGCGGAGAAAAGCCCGCTGGTCATGCAGATTTACGCCGACATCACCGGCCGCCCGATGAAGATCAGCCGTTCGGCGCAGACCTGCGCGCTGGGTTCCGCCATCGCCGCCGCCGTGGTGGCCGGCGCGCACAAGGACTTCGCCACCGCGCAGAAGAAGATGACCGGCCTCAAGCCCACGGTTTACAAACCGAACCCGAAGGCCCACGCCGTTTACAAGAAGCTCTACGCTCTCTACCGGCAGCTTCACGACGCCTTCGGCACCCAGCAATGGAGCGGCAATCTGCACAACGTGATGAAGGAACTCATTGCGGTCCGTGACGCGGCAAGGAAATGATTTGAACCACGGAACACACGAAGCACACGAAAGGGGGGCACGAAATGGAATTACTCTACAAAGATGAGAGCTACGCCATCATCGGGGCATGCTTCGAGGTGTATAAGGAAAAGGGCAACGGTTTCGTGGAGCCGGTGTATCAGGAGTGCCTGGAGTTGGAGTTTGGATTCCAGAAGATTCCATTTTCCCCGCAGTCCATGCTTCGGTTGAACTACAAGGGGGTCGAGTTGAAACAGCGCTACGTTCCCGACTTCCTCTGCTACGAAAAGATCATTGTCGAGATCAAGGCGGTGAAGCAGTTGACGGACGAGCATCGCGCCCAGGTGTTGAATTATCTCAAGGCAACCAGCCTGCGTCTGGGATTGCTTGTGAACTTTGGCCACTACCCGAAGCTGGAGTATGAACGCATCATTCTGTGAATCCTTTCGTGTGTTCCGTGTATTCCGTGGTTAAAAACTTATGTTCAACGAACTGAAAGCTGAAGTCTGCCGGGTCAACCAGGCGCTCGTGGATTCCGGGCTGGTCATCCTCACGTGGGGCAATGTCAGCGGCGCGGACCGGCAGGCGGGCGTCATGGCCATCAAGCCCAGCGGCGTGGATTACGCCAAACTGACGCCCGACGACATCGTCGTGGTGAACCTCGCCGACGGCAAAGTCATTGAGGGCAAGGCGCGGCCGTCCTCGGACACCCCGACGCATCTGCATCTGTATCGCGTGTTTCCGAACATTGGCGGCATCGTGCATACGCATTCGCGCCACGCCACGGCGTGGGCGCAGGCCGGACGCGACCTGCCCTGTTACGGCACCACCCACGCGGACCATTTCGGCGGTGCCGTGCCCTGCGCGCGCCTGTTGACTCCCGCCGAGGTCGAGAGCGGCTACGAGGCCAACACGGGCATCGTGGTCGAGGAATGTTTCCGGCAGCGCGGCCTCAACCCCGACGACGTGCCCGGCGTGCTGTTGCACGGGCATGCCCCGTTCACCTGGGGCAAGACGCCGCAGAAGGCCCTCGATAACGCCATCGCGCTCGAGGCCTGCGCGCAGATGGCGTTCGAGATGTTGCTGCTGAATCCAAACACGCCGCCGCTGCCGCCACACATTCTAAACAAGCACTGGAACCGCAAACACGGTCCCGGCGCGTATTACGGCCAGCCGGGTGGCTGAGAGGAACGCTGCGAGTTCGCCGCGCGTGCTCCCTGCCACATTCGTTCGACCAGCTTCCCGCGATCGTTTTACATCATGAAAATCCAAATCATCCTCCCCTTGCTCGCGGCGGTGATGGTCGCTTCGGTGACCGCCCCCGCCCAAACCAATACCGCCACGCTCACCGTGGCGGCCGACCAGTCCGGTCCCGAAATCAGCCGCATGATCTACGGCCACTTCGCCGAACACCTCGGCCGCTGCATCTACGAGGGCTTCTGGGTTGGCGAAGACAGCCCGATTCCAAACACCCGCGGCATCCGCAACGACGTCGTCGCGGCCCTGCGCAAGATCAAGGTGCCCGTGCTGCGCTGGCCCGGAGGCTGTTTCGCCGACGAATACCACTGGAAGGACGGCATCGGACCGCGCGAAAAGCGTCCCGCCATGATCAACACGCACTGGGGCGGCGTGGTCGAAAACAACCATTTCGGCACGCACGAGTTCTTTGACCTTTGTGAGCAGCTCGGGGCCGAGCCTTACGTCTGTGGCAACGTCGGCAGCGGCACGGTGCAGGAGATGATGGAGTGGGTGGAATACATGACCAGCGACGCCGATTCGCCGATGGCCAACCTGCGCCGCCAGAACGGCCGCGAAAAGCCGTGGAAGCTGAAATACTTCGGCGTGGGCAATGAAAGCTGGGGCTGCGGCGGCAACATGACCCCCGAGTATTACGCCGACAACTACCGCCGCTACAACACGTTCGTGAAGAACTACGATCCGGCCAACCCCATTTATCGCATCGCCTGCGGTGCGAACGACGCAGACTACCGCTGGACCGAGGTGTTGATGAGCCGGGTGGGCCGCCAGATGAACGGCCTCTCGATGCACTACTACACCGTGCCCGGCACCTGGGCGCGCAAAGGCTCCGCCACCCAGTTTGCCGAGGCCGACTGGCACACCACGCTTCGCAAGGCGCTCGCCATGGACGAGCGCGTCCGCCGGCACGGCGCGGCGATGGATCGGACCGACCCGCAGAAGCGCATTGGCATGATCGTGGACGAATGGGGCACCTGGTATGACGTGGAACCCGGCACCAACCCGGGCTTCCTCTACCAGCAGAACACCCTGCGCGACGCGCTCGCCGCCGCCGTCACCCTCCACATCTTCAACCAGCACGCCGACCGCGTGAAGATGGCGAACATCGCGCAGACCGTGAACGTGCTTCAGGCCATGATCCTGACCGACAAGGAGAAAATGATCGTCACGCCGACCTATCACGTCTTCGAGATGTTCACCGTGCATCACGACGCGACCCTGCTGCCCGTGGAACTGCAAAGCCCCGATTACGAGTTCGGCAACGAGAAGATTCCCGCCGTCAGCGTCTCCGCCTCGCGCGACAAGGAGGGCCATGTCCACATCACCCTCTGCAACCTGAACCCGAACGCCCCGGTGGACGTGGTGGCCAAAGTCAGCGGCCTGACCGCCGGAACCGTCACGGGTCGGGTGCTTACGGCGTCGGCGATGAACGCGCACAACACGTTTGCGCAGCCAGAGAACGTGAAACCCGCCTCGTTCGACGGTGCCCGGCGCACCGCCGAGGGTTTCACCGCCACCCTGCCGCCCAAATCAGTGG
>JBKBTZ010000101.1:0-12321 GCA_046290825.1 Limisphaerales bacterium | reverse complement strand
GGGCGGCGGTCATTCAGCGCCCGGCAGAACCTCGACGATCAAGGGCACGGGCGCGGGCGGCTCCGGGGCAATTCCGAAGGCTGCGCGCAACCGCGCAACGGCGGCGTCCGCGGCGGCTGCATTGGCCGCGTGGACACGGCAGAGCGGCTGGCCGCGCTGAATGGGTTCGCCGGGTTTGACGATCCGGTCCACGCCCACGTCCAGATTCAGCACGGTGTCCTTGGTCAGGCGGCCGCCCCCCAAATCACGAATGACTTCACCGATGATCCGGGCATCGCAGCAGGTCACAAAGCCTGTTGCGCTGGCAGAGACTTCCGCCACCGCGGCGGCGGTGGAATCCCGGCCCAGCCTGGCTTGGAAGGCCGCCAAATCGGCTCCCTGTGCGGCGAGCATTGCATCCCACTTGCGGCGCGGCGCGCCCGAGGCGAGGCAGACCGTGGCGCGTTGCCGGGCGGCGTCGAGCGAATCCGCGAGGCCGGTCTGGACCAAGAGGTGGGCGGCGAAAGCAATCACCAGTTCGCGCAAATCCTCCGGGCCGTTGCCCTCGAGGCAGGCGACGGATTCCCGCACTTCCAGCCAGTTGCCGGCCGCGCGACCCAACGGGGTGTTCATGTCGGTGAGGACAGCGCGGGTGTGGACGCCGCACCGCCGACCCAGTTCGACCATGGTGGCGGCAAGTTCCCGCGCCTGCTCGCGCGTCTGCATGAACGCGGCGCAGCCGAACTTCACATCAAGCACGAGCGCATGGAGGCTCTCGGCGAGTTTTTTGGAAAGGATGGACGCGGTGATGAGCGGGATGCTCGGCACCGTGCCGGTCACATCGCGCAGGGCGTAGAGGCGTTTGTCGGCGGGCACCATGCGGTCGGTCTGGCCGCAAATGACGCAGCCGACGGACTGCACCCGCTGGCGAATTTCGTCGGCGGACAGGGCAGTGGTGAAACCGGGAATGCTTTCGAGCTTGTCGAGTGTGCCGCCGGTGATGCCGAGGCCGCGCCCGGAAATCATGGGCACGCGCATCCCGAGGCAGGCCAGCAACGGCGCAAGCGGCAGCGAAACCTTGTCGCCCACGCCGCCGGTGGAGTGTTTGTCCACGAGCGGCCGCGGATCGGGCGGGAAGAACAGCACGTCGCCGGAATCGCGCATGGCGAGCGTCAACGCGGTGCGTTCCTCGGGGTCGAGGCCCCGGAAGAAAATCGCCATGAGAAACGCGGCGACCTGGTAATCGGGCAGTGACGGCAGGGCGTTGACAAACGCGCGCAGGTCATCAGGCGCGAGCTTCTGCCCGTCGCGCTTGGCCTCGATGAGCGGAAGGAGGTTCACCGGAATGCACCGTCGCCGTCAGGCCGGCTGACAGGCCCATTCCTGCGCCCGTTGGCGGAACGCTTCGGCATGCAAGGGCCAGTCATGGAGGGTAGCGGGGTCGAAATCGGCACCGTTGGGCCAAACGAGAGTTTCAACTTCGGGATCCACTCTTACCTGCCGAAAAAAAGCGGGATCTTTCAAGGGGCCGAACAGTTCCCCTTCAAGCACGCCCGAGAAATCAATCTGTTGCAGGGTGCCATCCGCAAACGACACCCTCACCTGATGCGGGCCCGTGACCTCGACTCCCGTAACTCGATGAATGGCATGATTCATGGGCATGGATTTATTGCAGCGGTGGAATGGTGACGGGAAAATGACCCGTTTGCAACCGTCGCCAATTGTCCATCAGCGCCTCCTGGTGCAGTTCAGCCCAAGCCTCAACCAGGCGTTGCTGCCGCCGGGGAAGCTGCCCCGCGAGCAGTTCGACGGGCTCGATCCCGAACACCCCGACTTGTCCCTGATAGTAGGCGTGAAAATGGGGCGTGTTATGCCGTCCCCCGACCTCGACAAACATGCGGATGATGATGCCAAAGAAGCGGCTCAGTTCTGGCATGGGCAGGGAATGGTGCCGACGCAAACCAATCGAATCGCTCAACCCTTGAACTTCTTCGCCACGATGGTCGCGTTGTGGCCGCCGAAGCCGAAGGAGTTGTTGACGATGGCGTTGACCGTCAGTTCGCGGGCCACGTTGGGCACGCAATCCAGGTCGCACTCGGGGTCGGGGGTCTCGTAGTTGATCGTGGGCGGCACCACGTCGTTCTCGATGGCCTTGATGCAGACGACCGTCTCCACCGCGCCCGCCGCGCCCAGCATGTGGCCGGTGGCGCCCTTGGTGGAGCTGATGGCGAGCTTGCGCGCGTGTTCGCCAAAGACCGTCTTGATGGCCTGCGTCTCGGCGATGTCGCCCTGCGGCGTCGCGGTGCCGTGACAATTGATGTAGGAGATGTCTTCCGGGTTCAGGCCGGCGTTGCGCAGGGCCATCTTCATGCAACGGCCCGCACCCTCGCCACCGGGAGACGGCGCGGTAAGATGGTGCGCGTCCGCCGTGTTCCCGTAGCCGGCGATCTCGGCGTAGATGCGCGCGCCCCTGGCTTTCGCATGGGCCAGTTCCTCGAGCACCAGCACGCCGGCCCCCTCGCCCATCACGAAGCCGTCACGGTTCTTGTCGAAGGGACGCGAAGCGCGCTTGGGATCGTCGTTGCGCGTGCTCATGGCCTTCATCGCGCAGAAGCCGCCGATCCCGATGGGGATGATGGTCGCCTCCGCGCCGCCCGCCACGATGATGTCCGCGTCGCCCATCTTGATGGTGCGCCACGCCTCGCCGAGCGCATGGGTGGAGGTGGCGCAGGCGGAAACGGTGGCGATGTTGGGCCCGCGCAGGCCCCAATACATCGAGACCAGCCCCGAGCACATGTTGCTGATGAGCATCGGGATGGTGAAGGGCGACATGCGGCCCGGGCCGCGTTCGAGCAGAACCTTGTGCTGGTCGCAGGTGGTGGCAAGCCCGCCGATGCCGGAGCCGATCATCACCCCGGCGCGGTCGCGGTCAATCTTGTCCAGGTCAAGCCCGGAATCTTTCAGCGCCTGCCACGCGGCGTGGACGCCGAACTGCGAATAGCGGTCGTTGCGGCGGACTTCCTTCGGCGAGGGAAACGCGGGCGCGGCGTCGAAGTTGCGGACCTCGGCGGCGATCCGCGTGTCGAAGGCCGAGGCGTCAAACGCGGTGATGGTGTCCACCCCGCACTGGCCGGCGATCAGGTTCGTCCAAAACGTGCCGACCTCATGACCGATGGGCGTGACGACCCCGAGGCCGGTCACGACCACTCTGCGTTCCATAGGATTGCTCGCCATAAAAAACGACGGGGCGGCCCAACTGCTGCCGTCAAGCCGCCCCGTGGAAATGGTGGGAAAGGTTACTTCCCTTGCAGGTCTTCGACGTATTTGATCACGTCGCCCACGGTCTGCAGCTTCTCGGCCTGCTCGTCGGGAATCTCGGTGCCGAATTCCTCCTCGAGGGCCATGACCAGCTCGACGGTGTCGAGCGAGTCCGCGCCGAGATCCTCGATGAACTTGGCCTCCGGGACCACCTGGTCCGCGTTGACGCCGAGTTGCTCGACGATGATGTCCTTGATGCGTTGTTCGATGGGTTTTTCAGACATAAAAATTCCTGTTGCCGGGCTGTCTAAGCGACGGTCCCGGGAGCGTCAAGCCTGATTCAAAAACAATTCCGCCACCGGCAAACGGCCCCTGCGCGGGGCGGTTTTCCGGGGCGGTGTCCGGGGCGGCGGCGCGCGCCCGCTCGGTCATCCGTCACTCAAAGCGAAACTGATGCCGGGCGGCCTGTTCGCGGACGGCGGTGACCACCACGGCGTCCAGCGTTTGAGAGGTGGCATCCTGTTTCCGCCGGACGGCGAGATATTTCTCACGCTCGGCATTGAGCGCCTGGATTTTCGCCTGCAGGGCGGCGCGTTCCCGCGCCTTGGTTTCCACATACTCCTTCCGCTCGCGCTCGCTCATGGTGCGCATTTCCTCGGGCAGTTCGGCGGCCTGGACGGCTTCCCATTTGAAGCTCCCGTCCCGGGTCGCGTCCACCAGATCCCAGCCTGCGTTACGGTAATTGACGGACGCCTTGGCCAGCGCACGCTCGACGACCGCCCCGGAAGCGGGCGCGAGCGAGGAGGCATTGCGGTCCTGTTCCGCCTGCCGGGAATGGGCCACGCGGCCCTCCGCGCCAAACGCGAGATACGTCTGGTTCAACTTCGCACTCAACGCGGCGATCTCCTGGTCCTGCGGCGCCTCGAGGTGAACCACGGCGCGGTTGTGATCAATCACGAGGTATTTGCCGTCGGCCAGCCGCGCCCCATCTTGCCATTTGGTGCGGACGCCCTCCTCCAGATTGCCACAATGAATCGTGTTCACGACAATGCCCTTCGCGATGGCGGCCCTGCACGCGTCGGCATAATTCACCGGCCCCTGTGTGAACGGCTCGTTGCCCGCGATGAGAATGGCGCGATACACCTTGGGATCGCTGCTCCATGCCAGATTCTCGACCGCGTCCCGGATGACCCAGCCGCAGTATTCTTCTCCCCCGTTGGTCCGTAGCGCGAACAGCTCCTCGGACAGCTTGTCCAGGTCGGTGCTCAACGGAACGATCTGACGGACCCAGCCCGATTCGCGCGACAGGCTGCTTTTGCCATATTCGTAAAGCGCGACCTGGACTTCGGGCGTCTGGCCATCCTGTTTCGCTTTGAGAAACTCATTCACGATTTTCCAGAGCTGGCTTTTTGCCTGTTCAATCAGCCCTTCCATGCTGCCGCTGGTGTCGAGCAGCACGGCGATCTGCACGAGCGGCTTCTTCGGCGGCGCGGGCGCGGGTTTGGTTTCGTTCTGGGCGAATGCGGCGCCAGCAAGCGCCAGCGCGGCAACGATGGTGAGGAGGTGATGGGAGGTTTTCATAAATCGCGGGAACAAGGTTTTCGGTTGTTCGTTTCTTGCCGGCCCCTCACCCCGTCCCTCTCCGCATCCGCTGGGGAGAGGGTGCCCGAAGGGCGGGTGAGGGAGATGGTCATTCATAGACTTCATAAACGGTATCCTTCAGCACGAACTGCACGTTGTTGCCGAGCGCGAGCCAGGGGCGGGCGGCAGCGTTGGTGGCAGCGAAGGCGAAATACTCGGGCGAGTTGAAGCGGAGCCGCAGCCGGCGCATCTGCTGGCTCTGTTGCACCTGCGAATCCACCCAGGCATTGCCGTTCTGAAAGAAGTTGCGGCCATTCACAAACTGCGCGTTCTGCGCGAATGGACCGGCATTCCGCGCATCCGTGTTGATGACCGCCCCGCCACCGACCGTTATGGTGCTGGATGCGCCGCCACCCATCACTCCCGCCGGGGCCGATGCGGCCACGGGTGCGCTGTAAGCTAGCGAACGGTTCGCGTCCGCGAAGCCCGACGACGCCTCGGCCACGTTCCCGGCAGTCTTGAAGGCGGAATTGGCGCGGGCGCTGTTCACGGCCAATCCGCCCGAGCGATCCCTCTCGTAACGCGCGGCCAGGTCGCTCATGCCGTCCATGACCAGCCGCTGTTCGCGCAACTGCGGGAGGGATTGCAGGGCCATCGGCACGTTGCGGCGAGCCTCGTCCTCCAGGATCAGGTAGGCGGTGTAGGGCGTGACGAGGCCAAATTGGCGGGCAAGTTCCGTGACTTCGTCCTTCAACTCCTTGCTCTCACCGCGCAGCCGGATTTCATCGAGCAGATAACCAACCCGGCGCGTGGCCCAGAGGCGCGGGATGAAATCGTTGTCGGCGGATTCGGCGGGAAATTTCACGTCCGTCGCGAACTTGCGCGCCTCGTTGTTCACCGTGCCCTCGATGACGGCGGCGGACGCACCCTGGCCGGAGTAACGGCCCACGAGCACCAGTTGTTCGCCCTTGAACAGGTCGGGCAGGGGCGACGGATAGAGCTTTGTCACCCGGACGTCGCCGGTGAACTTGAGCGTCGGATTGGCCAGCACCGGCTCTTTGATTTTGGCGTAGAAGTTCGAGAGTTTCACTTCGAGGTCTTCGTCGGGCAGGACGTATTGGCTGGTAGCACGGGTCTGCTCGGTGATGCGGTCGAGCAGGTGCGTATTCACGTCGTGGCCGATGCCAAAGCAGAAGACGCGCACATTGCCGCCGCCGGCCTGCTTCACGCCGGCGAGAATCTGCTCTTCATCCGTCGTGCCGATGGTCGGCAGGCCGTCCGTGAGAAAGATCACGACGAACGGACGGCCTTCGCGCTCGGGCTTGAGCGACAGCGCCTTCTTCAGCGCGTCATCAATCGCCGTGCCGCCAATGGGTTTGAGGCCCTGAATGAAATCCCTTGCCTTGGCGCGGTTTTGCTGGTCGGCGGTGACGACCTTATCGAAGAGCGGCTCCACTTCGGTCGAGAACCGCACCAGCTCGAAACGGTCACCGTCATTCAGATTCTCCACACAGAACAGCAACGCCTTCTTGGCCTGCTCCAGTTTCTTGCCCGCCATCGAGCCGGAGGTATCCAGCACAAACACCACGTCCTTCTTCACGAGCTTGTTCTCCTTCACGACCAGGCCCGGCGACGCCAGCAGCAGGAAATAGCCGTCCTCGCCGGCGACGCGATGCGTGAGCAGGTTGACGGCCACCTCGTCCTGCTCGGGCGAGAAATAGAGCGCAAAATCCGCGTCCGGCACGACATCGCTGGCCTCGTAGCCAACCGTGGCACGGTTCGGTCCGTCGCGCCTGATCTCGACCGCGTGGCTCGGCGAGTAGATCGTCTTCAGTGAACGCTTCGTTTCGAGGTCGAGTTTCACGCTGACGGACTTGATGGGCCTGCTGGAATACTTGGCGGTGTTCAGCGGCAATCCGTAGGCGATCAGCCCGGAATCGGCCTTCAGCAGTTGCGTGTAGCGGACGGTGATGCGTTTCTTCGCGTTCGGCTCGATGGGGAAGATGCGGACCTTGAACAGATCGCGCCCGGAATACTCCATCAGCGCGGGATCCCTGGCGCGGCGGACGATGTCCTCGTAAATCGAGCGGGCCTTGTCGGCAGCGAGCATTTCGGCCTCAACCTTCTTGCCATCAATCTCCATCGCGAACTGGTCCAGTTGCGCGCCCTTCGGCACCGGGAAGAGGAACGTGCCTTCGAGCCGGGCACTGTTCGGGTTGAAAAACTCCTGGTCCACGGTGGTCACGGCAACCTGGTCGTTCACCTTGGTGGCGACCTTGACCGAACTGACCTCCAGTGGCGCGAAGACGTGCGGGCGCCAGATCGGCGGCGGGAGGGGACGGGGTGGGACGGGCGGATGCGGCGGCCAGATGGGCGGAACGGGGGGCCGCCAGTGAGTTTCATCCACCACGATGAATCCCGCGCCGGACCCGGGGAGCATTGAACCGAGCAGTGCGGCCAGAAAACCGAGAAGCAGAATACGTTTCATGTCCGGTTGGACGGAACCGGCGAAAAAATGCTCCTCCGCTCCGGGCGCGGGCAGAAGCAGGATTTTCCCCACCCCACCCGACAGAACGACGGCCGCGTTACCCGGCCACGCGCGCCGAGCACTAGCAGCGCCCCCGTCCACCGCAGAGTTTCGGCCCATCGGCCTGCCGTCCAACCGGTGCGTTTTTACCGTGCATCCATTGCGGCGTGGTATTCCCAACCGTTCATCCCCCGCGCCGTCCAGCCGCCGGCGGTGAAGCGCAAGGTGATCGCCCCTTGCGCGCGGGTGGAAACCCACTGCGCGCCCGCCGCCTCGATGCGCGCAAACAGGTCGGCCGGCGCGCGCCGTTGCGCGGGAAATTCCGCGTCCGTCACGATGACCAGCTTCGGCCGAACAACCTCCAAAAACGTGTCCATCAAGGGTCGGGTCCGTTCGGGCAGCCCGGCCACCACAATGTCCGCGCGCAAATCCGGTTCGCGCGTGGCGAGCGCGCTTTGGCCGGCCGAACCGAGGTCGGACAGCAGCAGAATGCGCGCGCCGTAAAATTCGCCCAGCAGCACGACGGCGTTGTCATCCGCCTGCGGAAACCGGTCCGCCGCCGCCGGATGCAGCACCCGCCAGCCGGCGATGGTGGCGGAAGCTGTCACTTCAATTAACTCGCCCGCCGCCCGCGCCGCATCGGTGACCTCGCGATAGACCCGGGATCGGGAACGCACCGGGCTGGCGACCAGCTCCGGGATGCGGAACTCGCGGCGCAACTCCGCCGCCCCGCCCATCGCGCGCAAATCGCCGTGCGTCACCAGCAGATGCGGCAGCCCGTTGACACCCTGGGCGCGGAGGAACGGAATCGTCACGAACCGCGCCACGTTGGTGTTGCCGCAGTCCACCAACAGCGGCGCGCGCGTGCCGGGCACACGGCTGAACACCGCGCCGCTCCCCTGCAACGGCAACACCGTGACCTCGCCCACGCGCCGCTCGGCCAGCGCCCGCCCGGTGTAGAAAACCGCCAGGGCCACCACCAGCACGCCCAGCCAGCGGCGGCGGCCCGGGCGCAGCAGCCAACCGGAGAGCAGGAGGAGCAAAAGGGCGTAGTAGATGGCGAAGTCCACCGGCGCGGGCGAGCGCACCTGCCAGAACGCGCCGGGCAGCGTCGCCGCCCATTCGCTCACGCCCAGCATCCCGCGCATCCAAAACCAAGCGCCGTGGTTGAACAGTTCGCCGAGGCCCGGCAGCCACGCGCCGCAGAGCAAACCGCCCAGCGCCGAGGCCAGCGCCGCGCCGCCCATCGGCACCACCAGCAGGTTCGCCAGCAACGCCACCGGGCTGAACAGGTGAAAGTAATGCATCGTCAATGGCAGCGACCCCAGCCACGCGGCAAGCGACGTGGCGAACGTCAGCGCCACCCAACGCGCCGGCGGCGTCAACCAGCGCCGCCACCACGGCAGCGCCTCGCGCGGCAGCAACGGGTCATGCGCCAGCAACCGGTCGGCGAACCGCTGCAACGGCGGCATGAGCAGCGCGATGCTCAACACCACGAAGAACGAAAGCTGGAAGCTGGCCTGGAACAATTGCAGCGGCTCCCACGCGAGAATCAACAGCGCGGCGGCGGCCAGCGAGTTCAGCAGGTCGCCGGGCCGGCCCAACGCCCAGCCACCGATGATGAGCGTCATCATCAGGGACGCCCGCACCGCCGAGGATTGCCAGCCCGTCGCACCCGCGTAAAACCACAGCAGCGGCACCGCAATCAACCCGCACACGGCACGCGGCAGCCGCACCCCCCGCAGCAACGCCACCAGAATCCCGGCGATCAGCGCGATGTGCAGCCCGCTGATCGCAAACAGGTGCATCGTGCCGCTCCGCATGAACGGCAGATAAGTGTCCTGCGTCAACCCGCCGCGCCAGCCGAGCGTCATGCTGTAGATGAGGCGGAGCGGTTCGTCGCGTTCAGGCAGGCCGCGCGCGAGGGTGTTTTGCGCCCACGCCACAAATCGTTCGCCCCATGTGCGGCGCGGCGGCTCCAGCGCGGTCCAATCGGCGGCGGAACGGACGCGGAGTTGGAACCAGATGCCCTCGCGGGCGAGATACGTCCGGTAGTTGAACAGCCCCGGCGCCACGGGCAGCGGCGGCGGCGCAATAATGCCGCGCACCTCGACCGGCGTTCCGGCGGACAAAAGGTCGCCGAGAGGCTCCGGCGTCATCGTCATCACCCGGCCCCGCGCGGGCCGCCAATCCCCGCCGCGCTGCAACGCCTCGACCTCGACCACCACCAGCGTGCGGAAGGATTCCTCCTCATCGCGGATGAAGAGCCGCACGGAGGGGGATTCAGCCAGCTTGCCGCGCAACCGCACGTCCTCGAACCCCGCGCCAAGCTGCGCGCGCAAATCGTGCGGAGCGAGCACCTGTGTATGGCTGGCCAGATTCGCCCAGCCGGCGAGCGCGATGATGCCGGGCAGCAGCCACGTCCGCAGCCTGGCGACAGCCAGCGCCAGCAGGGTCAGCAGCAGCCCCGCGCCCAACGGCCACTCCACGCGAACCGGCACCAACTCCGCGAGCAGCAACCCGGCGACGTAGCACAAAGCCACCCCCAAGAGCGGACGCCGAAGCAGAACGGAGCTCACGCGGGCGCATCGAAACGAGGCCATCCAAGCATTTCAACCCGTTTTTCCAGGGGCTGGGAACTGCGCCCGCAGCGGACCCATCCGGAGTCCTCCGGCACTGGTTCGCTCCCACCGACCATTTCTCCGCGTGACCGGGCGGGCCGGTTTTGCCACCGTGCCGGCATGAGCACGCTTTCCCCCACCCAAATCAAAGCCGCGCTAACCCGCCTGCCGCAGTGGCAACGGCGGGGGACAATCATCCGGCGCACCTTTGTTTTCAAAGATTTCCCGGCGGCGATCCGCTTCGTGAACGCCGTCGCCCGGCGCGCCGAGAAGGCGTGGCACCATCCCGACGTGGACATCCGCTGGAACAAGGTCACGCTCACCCTGACCACGCATGACGCGGGCGGCCTGACGGAGAAGGACTTCGCGCTGGCAGCCGAGTTCGACAAATTGGCGAGGAAACTCGTTGCGCGTGATGCGTGATGCGTGATGCGTGAACAGGAAACGAGCGCTTCCGTTGCTTCTCACGCATCACGCATCACGAAAGCAGGAACCTGAAACGCGAAACCCGGAACCCGCCCTCCCCCACCCCATGCCCGCCCCGCCCGACCAGGCCATCCTCGACCTGTTCAAGCGGCACTTTGGTTATCGCCCGCCGGTGGTCACGCGCGCGCCCGCGGTGGTGACGTTGCTCGGGGATCTTGCCGAGACCTGCGACGGGCTGGCGCTGACGGTGGCCCTCGAACGCCACGTCTGGCTCGCCGCCGCGCCGCGCACGGATGGCCGGATTGAAATCATCCACGCCGACCGCGCGCCGGAAATTTTCTGGATCAGCGACCCGCGCCCCAGCGCCGCCGCGCCGTGGGCGGATTTGTTCAAGGCGGTGCTGCGCGAGTTGCGGACGCGCAAGGTGCATTTCAACGGCTTCAGCGCCGCGCTCCACAACGACATTCCCGTGGGCGCGGGACTCGGGGAGAACGCTGCGCTCGCCGTCGCCACCGCACTGACGGTCCGCAAACTGTTTCCGTTCCGCCTGGGCGACAGCGGAGCCACGGTGCCGCCCAAACGCAACGAACGCGGCGAACTGCCCCCGCTTCCCGCCCCGGAACGGCTGCACTTCGCCCGCGTCTGCCGCAATGCCCTCGGCGCCGCGCGCGTGAGCGACGAGGGCTGGATCGGGGCGCTAACCGCGCTGGCGGGCAGGGCCTGGCACGCGCTGCATCTGGACTGCCGGTTTCCTACGGTGGACACCGCGCCGTTCGTGGGCACCGCCCTCGTGCTTTGCGATTCCGGCGAGCGCCCGGCGGAAGCGCCGTTGGCCCGGGCAGAAACGCTCGATCATTGCCTCGCGGCTGCCCGGGCGCTCGGCGTGAAATCGCTCCGCTCCGTGGAGCCGCGCCAGGTGCGGGCTGCGGGTGAACGGCTCACCACCGCCGAACGCGCGGCCGCCTTGCACGCCACCGGGGAAATCCAGCGGACCGCCGCCGCCGAGCGGGCCTTGCGGGACGAGGACCACCGGCAACTGGGCCAATATCTCTGGCTCCACGACGCAAGCCGCCGCGAGCACTTTGGCCTGGCCACCCCCGAGGCGGAACTCCTCCTCGAACTCGCCCGGGCGGACCGCGCCTGTCTGGGCGCGCGGCTTTCGGGCGGCGCGGGCGGCGCGACGCTCCACCTCGTCCCGTATCACGAGGCGGAGCCGTTCATGGCGCGGATGGCCGGCCAGTTCGCGGCGCGCACGGGACGGGCACTGACGACCTGGGTGGCACCGATCGGGGCGGGCGCGAGCTGAGGAAGGCATCATCTTGGAGCCAAAGTCTCCTTACGGGCAGCCGGGCCATCCGCCCACACCGGCAAATCCGTCTGCCCAATCATATTCGGCTTTCAGAATTCGCGTTTCGGGTTTGGGCCTTCCGCCCGGCCACGCCCCGCTTGCGCCGGCCCGGTGCGCCCCGTATCGTCGCGACACTGGCATGAAACGACGTTTGCTCTTCGGTCTGGTCGCGCTGCTGCTCGCGGCCAACGTGATGATTGGCGCGGCGGTTTACCTCTACGCCGCCGAATCCGGCCAGAAGGACTCGGCTTACCCGAGCCTCGAGCTGTTTTCCGTGGTGATGGAAAAAATCCGCCGGGAGCACGTGGACGGCGCGCAGTTCACCTACCAGCAGCTTGTCCGCAACGCCCTCAAGGGCATGCTGAGCGAACTGGACCCGCACAGCGAGTTTCTCGAGCCGTCCAACTTTGAGGATTTGCGCAACGACACCCAGGGCAAGTTCGGCGGCATCGGCGTCGTCGTGTCCATCAAGGACGACCACCTCACGGTCGTTGCGCCGATGGAGGACACCCCGGGGTTGAAGGATACCCGGCGTATCCAGAAAAACCATTTGCCCCCCCTGAAAATGTTTGACACCTAAG
>JBKBTZ010000100.1:0-12398 GCA_046290825.1 Limisphaerales bacterium | reverse complement strand
GGTGCTGGCCACGCTGCCCGGGCCGTTCCCGCCCCCGGCCCGTCCATGAACCCACCGCCGGACCAGCCGTCAGTTTGGTCGCCGCGCCGGCTGGGCGCGGTGATGGCGCTGTGCGTGGCCGCGCAATTCCTGCTGGTGTGGCTGTTCAGCGCGCGCGCGCCGATGGTTGTGCGCGAGGCCGATGCGCGGCCCGTTCACCGGCTGGCGGCGCAGTGGAACAACGAATTCTTCCGTCTTGCCTCGCCCGTGTTGTTCGCGCGGCCCAGTCCGCTCGGGTTCTCGGGCCGGGCCTGGCTGACGCCGCCGGAAGTGGACTACCGCCCGCCGCCTGCCGCCGCCGGACCGGCCTGGCTCACGCCCGAACGGGCCGGGCTGGCGACCGATTTCAGCGAGTTCGTCCGCACGAACCGCTCCGCGCGCGTAACCGCCGCGCTGCGCCCCGCGCCCCAGCCGTTGCTCCCCGCGATCGCGGTGCTGCCCGCCACCCGCGCGCGGTCGTGGGTGGAGGTGGATCCGGAACTGGCGCGGGCCGGGGGCGCGTTTTTCCCGGACCTGCCCGCGTGGCCCCACGCCGAGGCGTTGCAGCCGACGGAAGTGCGCGTGGTGGTGGATGCGGCGGGGCATCCGGTGTCGGCGGTGGTGCTGCGGAGCAGCGGACTGCCGGCCGCGGACGCCTTTGCGCTGGAGACCGCGCAACGGATGCGTTTTGACGCCCGTCCCGTGCCGCCCGGCGGCCCGATCGCGGAGCTGCGCGCCGGGCGGTTGGAATTTCACTGGCTCACGCTGCCTCCCGCCGAGGGCGAGGGTGGCGACCCCCGCTAACATGCCGGTGCACACGCTCATTTTCGGGTTCGTGGTGCTCGCGCTGGGCGCGTTGGGCGCGGTGCTGGTGTTCAGCGAGCTGCGCCGCCGCCGCTTCGAGCCGCGGCCAACCCAGGACCGCATCTTCCGCTGCGCGGCGTGCGGCGCGGTTTACACCGACGACCCGGACGTGGACCGCTCGCGCTGCCCGCAATGCGCGAAGCTCAACGAGGCGATCGAGTTTTGAGCCGCGCGTGCAACCTGGTTCGGTCCTTCCGGCACCGAATCAATGATGCGCTCCCGCCAGCAAGTCGCCGGGTTTCAACTCCAACCGGAATGGCTCCAGCGGCATGGGTTCATCGTGCTCCAGAAACTCGGCGCACACGCGGAAGAAGTCTGCCCGTGTTGCAACGCGCCGGATGGCGTGCAGAAAGCGCCCCTCCGCATCCACGCCCAGCCCGAGAAAGTTCATGAACCGCTTCATGTGCATGACCTGGGAAGCCTCGCGCGTTTCCGGTTTGATGGTGTGGTCCCAAAGCGCATGGACATAGGCCAGCACGTCCCGGCCCCGCGGCGTGAACGGCGTCCGCCCCGCCCGCGCGTCGCGAATCTGCCGGAACAGCCACGGGTTGCGGATGGCGCCGCGTCCGATCATCAGGCCCTTCGCGCCGGTCTGCGCCAGCACGGCCGCCGCCTTGCCGGCGGAGTAAATGTTCCCGTTGGCCAGCACCGGGCACGGCAACGCGCGGACCGCCTGCGCGATGAACTCGTAGTGAACCTCGCTCCAATACATCTCCTTCACCGTCCGGGCGTGAACGGTGAGCAGATCAATCCGGTGCCGCGCAAAAATCGGCAGCAGCCGCTCGAACACCGCCGGGGAATCAAACCCGAGCCGCGTCTTCACGGTGAACTTGATTTCGACCGCGTCCCGCAGCGCCCCGAGAATGGCGTCCACCCGTTCCGGCTCGCGCAACAGCCCGCCGCCCGCGCACTTCCGATAGACCACCGGCGCGGGGCAGCCGAGGTTCAGGTCCACCGCCACGATGGGATATTGCTGGAGCTCGCGCGCGGTGCGGACGAGGGAGGGAATGTCGTTGCCGATCATCTGCGCGACGACGGGCCGCCCGGTGGGATTGTCCGTGATGGAACGTAGAATCTCCCGGTGCAACTTCGAGCCGGGAAACACGCGAAAATATTCGGTGTAATAAACATCCGCGCCGCCGTAGCCGGCCATGAGCTTCCAGAACGCCCAATCCGTGACCTCCTGCATCGGCGCCAGCGCCAGCAGCGGTTCCGGGCCGGCGAGCGCGCGTTCGAATTCTTCGCGAAATGCCACGCGCCCAGACTAGTTCACCCGTGGGCCGGCGCAATGATGCGTCCGGTGCGGACGGCCCGTGCCGCCTCACTCGACCGGTCCGACGCGGAAAAACTGACAGCCGGTGGCGGCGGTGTTGGTGACGGTGAACCGGAAGACTTCGGGGGCGTTGTGGTTGGTGAACACCGGCGTCCAGTTCACCAGGTTGGTGGAGCTGTGCAGCACAAAGCTCCGGCCCGCGACGCCACTCAAGTGCAGTTCAAACACACCACAGGCGGGACGGCTCAGGTTCAGATGCACCGGCTGGTCCGGCAGCCGCGTTTGAATCCGCAGCACGTCCTGCGGGGCCGTCGCGGCCACCGCCGCTCCGGCCACCGGCACGGCCACGGCATCAAACACCGCCACGCCGCCGGGCGTCACCGGCACCGGCCACGCCTCCCACCGGCCATCAGGCTGGACCCGGGCCTCACAGCCGTTGACCCACACCCGTTGCGCGGGCGGCTCGACCAACCCCGTGACCCGCACGTGCATCTGATGCAATTGCTCCTCGGGCACCGGATCCATCACCAGCCGCTCCTCGGCACGGACGAGATCAACCGTGAGGAAGGATTCGTTGCCGGCCGCGTCCCGCGCCATCAGGCGCAGGCGGTTGGTCCCGTCCCTCAGCGGAAACCGCTCCACCCAGAACCGACCGTCCCGCTCAATCAGCGCCTGGACGGGCGGCTCCGTGCCGCCTTCCCGCATGACAAAAATTTCCGCCGATGCGTCATCCAGATGACCACGCAACGTCGCATGAGAACCGGCCACGCGCTGGCCGGCGCGGGGCCAGTCGAGCCGCATCGTCGGCGGCTGGTCGTCCAGTTCCAGCCGCAGGACATACACCAGGTTGGTCAACAGCACCTCCCCGGTGTCGGCTTCCAAGCGGAGGGTCAACACGTTGGTGCCGGGGAGCAGTTCGACATCGAAACATTGAAATTGGGAGCCCACGAAATCCCAGACCGCCGGGTCAAACAGCGTTTTCTCCACATAGCCCCGTTCCACGCGGGACCGGCGGTCGCCGTTTTGCAGGCCGAAGAGAATGCGTTGCAACCGCCGGTTGGCCTCCCCCTGCAACTGCACCAGCGGCCGGAAGATCACGCCCGTCGGCGGTTCCCGCAGCGTGAAACGAAACGGTCCGGGCTTGCGGAGGGATTGTGGGGGCTTGTGGGGAAGCGGGGTGAGGGAAACGAGGGTCGGGGCGCCCCAGCCGGGCTGCTCATTGCGGCGGGAGATGACGATGGTCTGCCCTTGCGGCAGGGCCACCCGGCCCTCGCCCACCAGCAAGGCCGTGTCCGCCGGGACCGACAAGGGCGTGACCTTCTCGCCGTTCGCGTTGGTGGTGGCTGCATGAGGACCGTAGGCCAGGGTGATGACCACCGGATCGCTGCCGTCGGGGTTGCGCAGATAATGCGTGGCAAAGGTGGCAGCCGGCTTGGGCTGATCCACGCTGGCCTGCACAGCCGCCGGACCCACAATCAGAGGTTCCGCCGCCGCTGCGTGGAACACGCCCACCACGGGCCACACCACCAGCAACACCAATCCGGTCCACACACGGCCAGACGGGCGGCTTTTCATGACGAGATTCAGTCACCGCCAAGCAGAACTGACAACTGAATTCATCGCCTCCGAGCTGTTATCCGCCCCGCGCCAGCACCGCTGCCACCGCCTCAAGAGCCGCCTGATCCGCCGCGTCGAAGCGGTCGGGGCGCGGGCTGTCAAGGTCCAGCACGCCGAGCAGTTGGCCGTCGCGCAGCAGCGGCACCACGATTTCCGAGCGCGACGCCGGATCGCAGGCAATGTGCCCGGGAAAGGCGTGAACGTCCGGCACGCGCACCGTGCGGCGTTGCGCGGCGGCGGTGCCGCACACCCCCTTGCCCAGCGGAATCCGCACGCACGCCGGGCGGCCCTGAAATGGCCCGAGCACGAGTTCGTTCCCCGCGATCCGATACACGCCCGCCCAGTTCAAGTCGGGCAGCGTGTGCCACAGCAGGGCCGAGGTGTTGGCGGCGTTGGCGATGAAGTCGGTTTCGCCATGCAGCAAGGCCCCGAGCTGGCGCGTGAGTTCCGCGTAGGCGGCGGGCTTGTCAGAAAAGTCAGGGCGCGTCAGCGCGAACATGGACGGCAGCGTGCCGGAAAAACTTTGTTGGGCCAAGCCGGCATCCCGCCGTAACGTCCTCGCGCCATGCACGCACTGGTTGAGGATTTTCTCGTTTATCTGCGGCACGAACGCGGACAGGCGGAGCACACCCAGCGCACCTACGCCGCGCTGCTCGGCCAGTTCATTGCCTGGGCGGAGGCCCGCGGATTGCGCGACTGGCGGCAGGTGGAACTGCCGCACCTCGTGGCCTTCCTCGAACACGAACGCGCCCGCCGCCACAAGGACACGCCCCCCGAATCCACCACGCGCCTCAGCGGCAGCACGGTCTATCTCGAAATCGCCGCCCTCCGCGCGTTCTTCCGCTTCGCCGAGGCCGAAGGACATCTGCCCGCGAACCTCGCCGAAAACCTCGCCCTGCCACGCCGCTGGAAACAATTGCCCAAGGCGCTGAACGACGAGGAAATCCGCCGCCTGCTCCAGCCGGAAACGCCCGCCACACCCGCGCGGCTCTGCGACCAGGCCGTGCTCGAACTGGCCTACGCCTCGGGCCTGCGCCTCGCGGAACTGCGCGGCCTGCGCCTCGAACAACTCCATCTCGAGGCCGGCTTCGTCAGTGTCATCGGCAAAGGCAACAAGGAGCGCGTGGTGCCGGTCGGCGGCCCGGCCATCGCGGCGTTGCAGGCGTGGCTCGGCCCGGGTGGTCGGCCCCAACTCGTGACCCCCCGTTCCCCCGCGAATGTGTTTCTCACGCAACGCGGCACGCCGTTCGCCCACGTCACGCTCTGGAAACGCATCACCGACCGCGCCCGTCGCGCCGGCATCGCGCGCCGGGTGACGCCCCACATGCTGCGGCACAGCTTCGCCACGCACCTCCTCGAGCACGGCGCGGACCTGCGGGTGATCCAGGAGATGCTCGGCCACGCGAGCATCAGCACGACGGAGGTTTACACGCACGTCACGGGCCACCGGCTGCGGGAGGTCCATCGGAAATTCCATCCGCGGGCGTGAAGAAGAGAGGCCGAAGCCCGGGATTCCCAATCCCGCCCAGTGCCTTCGCCGTCCCGTCGTCATGTCCGCCGGTCGCTCCCGCCGAATTCCAGGTTCGGCCTGCGGGCTTCGGCTTTTGGAAGTGTCCCCTCACTCCCCCCGCGGGGCGCGGCTGCGGATCGTGCGGAGCTTCTCGGCTTCGATGATGGCCAGGGCGCGGCGCAGGTCGCTTTCGCGCGTTTCGCTCAGGACGAGGTAATCGAAATGGCTCCACTGGCGCAGTTCGCGTTTGGCGGCCCGGAGGCGGCGGGCGATGACGGCCTCGGAGTCGGTGCCGCGCTGGCGCAAACGCCGCTCCAGTTCGGAGAGCGAGGGCGGGGTGAGGAACAGGGTCACCAGCGAGCGGCGCAGTTCCGGCTCGTTGACGGCTTTCCCGCGCAGGGTGGCCACGCCTTGCACGTCCATGTTGATGAGCACATCGGTGCCGGCGCGGAGCTTCTTGAGCACCTCCGAACGCCACAGTCCGTAACGATGGCCATAGACCTTGGCGTGTTCGAGGAACTTCCGCTGGCGCAACCCGCGCTCGAACTCCGCCTCGCTGAGGAAGTGGTAATCCACGCCATCGCGCTCCCCCGGTCGCGGCGGGCGGGTGGTGCAGGTGACGGCCCGGCGCATCTCGGGACGCGCGGCGAGGATCTGCTCGACGAGCGTGGTCTTGCCCGCGCCGGAGGGCGCGGAGATGAGAACCAGCAGGGGAACGGTGCGGCGGGCCATGCTGGTTCACTCCACGTTCATCGCCTGCTCGCGGAACTTTTCCAGCTCCGCCTTGAGCGTCACCACCTCGCGGGCGATCCGCGCGTCGTTGGCCTTGGACCCGATGGTGTTGATCTCGCGGTTCATTTCCTGGGCGAGGAAATCCAGCGTGCGCCCGACCGGCTCCTTCGCCTGGAGCAGGTCGTCAAACTGCTGGAAATGACTTTGCAGGCGCGTGAGTTCCTCCGAAATGTCCACGCGGTCAGCGAACAGCACGACCTCCTTGAGCAGGCGTTCGTCCTCTGCCGCGATGCCCTCGAGGCCCGCGCTCCGAATGCGCTCCCGCAGGGCGGCGCGGTAACGGTCCGCCGCGCCCGGGGCCAGCTTCCGCACCCGGTCGGCGGCGGCGCGCATGATGGCCACGCGCCGCCGGAGGTCGGCGGCCAGATGAGCGCCCTCCCTCGCCCGCATCTTGAGCAACGCGGCGAGCGCCTTGCGCAAGGCCGTCTCAATGGCCGGCCAGAAATCCTCCGCACCGGCCAGGTCCGCATCGCTCTGGAAAACCCCCGGGGCGCGGACCAGGTGGTCGAGCGTGACGGCGTCCTTGAGCTTGAGCTGGCGGGCCAGGGCGGCAAGTTCGCGGGCGTAAGCGCGGGCCAGGTCGGTGTTCAGATGCTGGCGCGCGGCGGCGCGACCCCGCCCGGCGTGCAGAGAGACGCGCCCGGTGATCCGGCCGCGGGCGATGGCGCGGTGGATGACCTCCCGCATGGGGGCTTCCAGCAGTTCCAGCTCGCGGGGCAGGCTCAGGGCAATCTCCGCCTGCTTGCGGTTTACCGAGCTGAGTTCCACGGTGATTTTGAAGCCGTCCCGAGCACATTCCCCGCGCCCGTGACCCGTCATTGAATTCATGCGCTCGCATGGTGGGCCAAGCCCGCCGCAGTGGCGAAACTTTTTTGGCCCCGCCCCGGTCAGCCCCGGCCCACTCCCAGGATCCGGGCCAGATATCGCCCGGTGTGGCTGCGCTCGGCGCGCGCGACGGCCTCGGGCGGCCCCTGCGCGACAATCTCGCCCCCGCCCGCCCCGCCCTCGGGGCCGAGGTCAATCACCCAGTCAGCGGTCTTGATAACGTCAAGGTTGTGTTCGATGACCACGAGGGTGTTGCCGTGAACCCGCAGCTTGAAGAGCACCTCGAGCAGTTTCTGCACGTCGTGGAAGTGCAAACCCGTCGTGGGTTCATCGAGCAGGTAGAGCGTGCGACCGCGGGATTTGCGCCCCAATTCGGCGGCGAGCTTTACGCGCTGGGCCTCGCCGCCGGAAAGCGTCGTCGCAGCCTGCCCGAGGCGGAGATAGCCAAGCCCCACCTCTGCCAGCACCAGGCACGGGTCGTGAATCCGGGGCACGGCGCGGAAAAACGCCACCGCCTCGTCCACGGTAAGGTTCAGGACGTCGGCGATGTTGAGGCCCTTGTAATGAATTTCGAGCGTCTCGCGGTTGTAGCGTTTGCCCGCGCACGCCTCGCAGGTGACATACACGGGCGGCAGGAAATTCATCTCGATCTTGAGCACGCCGTCGCCCTCGCATTTCTCGCAGCGCCCGCCCTTCACGTTGAAGCTGAACCGGCCCGCGTCGTAGCCCCGGACCTTCGCAGCGGGCAGGCTGGCAAAGAGTTCGCGGATTTCGTTGAAAATGCCGGTGTAGGTCGCGGGGTTGCTGCGCGGGGTGCGCCCGATCGGGGTCTGGTCAATGACGACCACCTTTTCAAACCCCTCCCAGCCACGCAGTTCGCGGTGTTCGCCGGGGCGCTCCTTCGAGCCGAAGAACTTGCGGAAGAGCGCGCGGCGCAAAATGTCATCCACCAGGGTGCTCTTGCCGGAACCGCTCACCCCGGTGACGCAGGTGAACGTGCCAATGGGGATGCGCACATCAATGTTCTTGAGGTTGTTCTCCCTGGCCCCAAGCACCTCGAGCCAGCCGCGGTCCGGCGAGGGCTTCACCCGCTCCTTGGGCACCGCAATGGCATCCTCGCCGCGCAGATAGCGGGCGGTGAGGGATTGGGGATGCCGGAGCACCTCCGCCAGCGTGCCCGCCGCCACCACCTCGCCGCCATGCACCCCCGCGCCGGGACCGAGATCGAGAATCCAATCCGCCTGCCGGATGGTGTCCTCGTCGTGTTCGACGACGATGACGGAATTGCCGAGGTCGCGCAGGCCCTTGAGCACGGCCAGCAGCCGGTCGTTGTCGCGCTGGTGCAGGCCGATGCTCGGCTCGTCCAGGATATAAAGCACGCCCACGAGGCCCGCGCCGATCTGCGTGGCGAGCCGGATGCGTTGCGCCTCGCCCCCGCTCAGGGTGCCGCTCTCGCGGTCCAACGTGAGATAGCCCAGACCCACGTTCTGGAGAAAGCCGAGCCGGGCGCGGATTTCCTTGATGATTTCACCGGCGATCTTGCGCTGGAAATCGGTCAGCTTGAGCGTGGCAAAGAACTCGGCTGCCCGGTCCACGGAGAGCGCGCAGACCTCAGCAATGGAGAGGCCGGGGGGCCGGGCGGGGTGCGGCGGGCGGCGCACAGGAGCGGCCGAATCCGGCTTCACGGAGCACGCATCCCGCATCCCGTCGTCCGCCCCCAGCGTCACGGCCAGAATCTCCGGCTTGAGTCTCCGCCCCTGACACGCATCACAAAACTGCGGCGACATCACAGCCTTGAGGCGGTTGCGCGTGAATTCGCTTTCGCTCTCGGCGTAGAGCCGCTCCAGATTTGGAATCACGCCCTCGAAGGGCTTGGTCACACGGCTCACCTTGCCGGCGCGCCAGAAGCTGAACTCGATCTCCTGGTCGCCCGAGCCGTGCAGCACCACCCGGCGGAACTCCTCGGGCAACTGGTTCCAGGGCGTTTCGAGGCTCTGCCCGTAATGCGCGGCAACGCCCTTCAACAACGCCTTGTAGTAAACCACCATGCGCTTGCCGCCCAGCCGCTTCCACGGCTGAATCGCCCCCCCCTCGAGGGACTTCTCCGGATCCGGCACGATCAGCCCCTCGTCAAACACCATCTTCTGGCCCAAGCCATGGCAAACCGGGCACGCCCCGCTGGGCGAATTGAACGAAAAGTGTTTCGGCGTGGGCGGCTCGAAGCTCTTTCCCGTGACGGGGCTGAACATGCGATTGGAGTGCAGGGTTTCCACCCATTGCGACGCCCCGGGGCTGCCGGCCTTCCCGACGGCCGACCCAGTTTGCTTCGGAGGAACCGCTGCCGGCGCAGTCGGCCCGCTCTCCGGCAATTGATGCAGCGTGGTGAACACCCCTTCGCCCCACTTCAGCGCCGTCTCCACCGAGTCCGCCAGGCGCACGCGGATTTTTTCGTCCAACACCAGCCGGTCCACCACCGCCTCGATGGTGTGGCGCTGCGCGGGATCCAGTTTGACGCGGGTGTTGGCGGCCAGCTCGACGAATTCCCCGTCAATGCGGGCGCGGACAAAACCTTCGCGGGCCAGGCGCTCGATGACGTCCCGGAATTCCCCCTTTTGCCCGCGAACCACCGGCGCCAGGATCATCACCCGGGTGCGCGGGGGCAGGGCGAGGATGCCGTCCACGATTTCCGTCGTGCTGCGCGCCGCGATGGGCACGCCCGAGTCCGGGCAGTGCGGCTGGCCGATGTGCGCGAACAGCAGACGCAGATAGTCGTAAATCTCCGTGGTCGTGGCGATCGTCGAGCGGGGGCTGGAACCCGAACTGCGCTGTTCAATGGCAATCGCGGGCGACAGACCCTCGATGAAATCCACATCCGGCTTCTGCAACTGGTCGAGAAACTGGCGGGCGTAGGCGGAGAGGCTCTCGATGTATTTGCGCTGGCCCTCGGCAAACAGGGTGTCAAAGGCCAGTGACGACTTGCCGGAGCCGCTCAGGCCGGTGATGACCACCAGTTTGTCCCGCGGAATTTGCAGCGTGAGATTCTTGAGGTTGTGCTCCCGCGCGCCACCAATCCGGATGAAATCTTTGCTCATGGGCCGTGCCTTCCGCCGTTCATCAATCCCGCCAACCTACCGCCCGGACGCCGGAAAGGAAAGCGGGGGGCTGCTCCAACGCCGCCCCCAGAGCGCAGCTCAGTTGCTTGCGGGATCGTCGCGGATTTGTAGCGCAGGTTTCCCAACCTGCCGTATCGCCGACTTCCCAGTCGGCGGGGTGTTCAAATCGTCGGAAATCTTCCACGAAACAGGACGCGGCGGTTGGGCAACCCGTCCACCCTCCGCCGCAGCTCTGCTACGGAGGACGGGCGATACCGCAGATTGGGCAGTCTGCGCCTCCATTTGGCCCGGCACCGCCCGAGCAAAAACCGAAATGCGCCCCGTCCACGGGCGAATCTCAGTATTTTGCCAGGGGGGTAAGCCGGAAACAGGTCGTCGGTATGGGTGGAACGGCCAACTGGGCCGTTCGGGGCGGCAACTTGCCGCCCAGTCGGGCGCGCGGCCGCCACCCAGCATTCCGTGGCCGCCGCGTGCGTTCATCTGCCGGGCGGGTCGCCCGGCAGAACGGGCCAGTGGCCCGTTCCACCCAGCATTAGACGGAATCGTTCCGGGTAAGCCGGGGTCATGACCACCACCTTGTGCCTTCCATCCTGCCATAAACTGAGATGCGCCCCGTCCGCCAGCCAACCGTTGGCCGGGCTTGCGCCATTCCGGGCCATCTTCTAGCCTTCGCGGCTCGTTTGGCCCTTGCCCCGGCACCGGTGCCGGAATCAAGGCCGTCATGAAAGGTCCATTGTCTGTGAATGTTACCGTCGAAAATCTCGCCGCCTGCCGCAAACTGATCCGTGTGGAGGTGGACGCCGCCACCGTGGATGCCACCTTTGCCGAGGTCACCCGCGAGTTTCAAAAACACGCCAGCCTCCCCGGTTTCCGGCCCGGCAAGGCCCCCGTGGCCATGGTCCTCAAAAAATACGAGGCCGACATCGCCGAGGAGGTCAAACGCAAGCTCGTTTCCAAGCACTACAAGGAGGTCATCGAGCAAAAGAATCTCGACCCGGTCAGCGCGCCGGACGTGAAGGAGGGCCAGTTCGGCCGCGGCCAGGCGATGACCTTCGAGGTGACCGTCGAAACGGCCCCCGAGTTCACCCTGCCGGAATACAAGGGCCTGCCCGCCAAACGCGAGGCCCAGAAGGTCACCGACGAGGACGTGCAACGCGCCCTGGACGTCCTCCGCGACCAGCGCGTGAGCTATCAGACGGTGGATCGTCCCGCCGGCCCGACGGACATCGTCGTGGTCAATTACACCGGCACCTGCGACGGCCAGCCCATCACCGAACTGGCCCCCACGGCCAAGGGATTGACCGAACAAAAGGGCTTCTGGGTGCAGGCCGATGGCCAATCGTTCATCCCCGGCTTCGGCGCACAGCTCGTCGGCGCGAAGGCCGGCGAACACCGCACGATCACGGTGCAGTTCCCCCCGGATTTCGTCACCGCGCCGTTGCAGGGCCGCACCGGCGTGTATGCCGTCGAGGTGGTCGAGGTGAAGGAAAAGGTGCTGCCGGTGGTGGATGACGCGTTCGCGAAAACCTTCGGGGCCGAAAGCCTCGAAAAACTGCGCGAGGGCGTCCGGAAAGACCTCGAGAACGAGTTGAACTACAAGCTCGACCGCAGCGTCCGCAACCAGGTGGTGCGCGCCCTGCTCGACCGGGTCCAATTCGACCTGCCCGAGAGCGCCGTGCAACGCGAAACCCGCAATGTGGTCTATGACATCGTCCGCGAAAACCAGCAGCGCGGCGTGACCCGCGAGATGATCGAGCGCGAAAAGGAACACATCTACACCGCCGCCGCGCAGGGCGCGAAGGAGCGCGTCAAGGTCGCCTTCCTCTTCCAAAAAATCGCCGAGCGGGAGCAGATCAAGGTCTCCAACGAGGAGGTCCTCCGCCGCGTGGCCGCGCTGGCCGCCGCGTATCAGGTCGAACCGCGCAAATTCCTCCAGGATTTGCAGAAACGGAACGGGCTGATCGAGATCTACGACCAGCTCGCCCACGAGAAGGTCATGGAATTCCTCCAGAAGCACGCGGCCATCGAGGAAGTGCCGCCCGGCACCCTGAATCCCTCCCCGACCCAGGGCTGACGCGGGACGGCTGCCCCCGCGGTGGGGCTTGACCGCCCGGCCCGGCGGATGGTGGACATCATTCGTGCGGAATCGGCCCCGTTGCGCCGCAGGCTGCCGCCCCAATCCCCGTTGGTCGGCGCGGCGCGGTCACCTTCGCCGCCCTGCTTGCCTTTGCCCGGCACCCGCCGCAGCATCCGCTCATCCCCGCGGATGCTTATGAACATCCACCATCTCGAACTCTTCTACTACGTCGCCCGGCATGGCGGCATCACCGAGGCGGCCCGCAACATGCCCTACGGCATCCAGCAACCCGCCATCAGCGGCCAGCTC
>JBKBTZ010000099.1:0-12412 GCA_046290825.1 Limisphaerales bacterium | reverse complement strand
CGCCCGGCAGAACGGGCCAGTGGCCCGTTCCACCCAGCAGGGAACCGAATCGTTCCGGGTAAGCTGGGGTCATGACAGCCACCTGGCGCCTTCCATCTTGCAATAAACTGAGATGCGCCCGAAGAGCCGAAGGTGTTGCCGGCTCTTCCGGTTCCCGCGCATCCGGTCCACGCCTCGTTCCAGCAGTAGCCGCGTCACGCGCAGGGTTCACGGCTCCAACGCACCCGCCAGGGTCGCGATTTGTTCGCGCAGGCGGGGAGCATCGGACGCTGTTTGTGCCAGCATCTGTTCGAGTGCGTCCAGTTCGCTTTGGGCCGCGCGCTCCGTTTGCAGGCGCATTTCTCCGATCACTTCGTCCACCCGCTCACGCCAGTCCGCCGCCAGCCGCGAGAGGTTCTTTTCCACCTCCCAGCGCGCCTTGCGCCGCAGCACCCGTTCGATCGGGCCGCGGAAGAGCGTCAGCGGAATCAACCATCCGATCGAGGTAAAGGCCGCGTCAAAGGCATAGGCGATCCGCACCGGCGGGGCGTCGGGTTCGCGGACTTCCAGGTTGAATTCCCGGGGGGCCAGTGTGACGCCAAGCGCAGCCCGCACATGGTCGGCCAGCCGATCATGAAACGCCTGGAGCGCACGGGTCAGGTGCGCCCGGCTGCGCTCCAAGGGGGCGCGGAAGACCGCCTGCTGGGTCCGCGAAACGCCGGACAATTCGCGGCGCAACCACTCATTCAACCAGTTCCGCCACGCCTCAAGCAGCGGGGGCAGGCGCATCCGCCAGCGGGGCCACTGCGCGTCCAATTCCGTCGCGAGTTTCGCCTGTAATGCCGTCCGCACAGGGCGCAGCCGTTCCAAGGACTCGTTGAGCGCCCCGGCGGACTGGGCACGGGTGAAGATGGCCAGTTCCTCGCGGAACAACGCGAACTGGCGCCGTTCCTCCGCCAGCTTGTCCTGCAGTGCGGCCCGCGCCGACTCTACCTGAGTGGCCGCGGCCAGCGCCACCCGCAGATAATTCAACAACTGATCGCGCAGCGAGACCAGTTTGTGCCGGAAGATTTCCTCGCCCGTCTGGCCGTGCCGTGCCCGCAGCGGCTCCAGTAATTCCTCCAACACGGCGGACCGCATCGTGCTCAGTTCCGGCTTGATCGAGTAGAAGAATATCGGCAGTTCACCGTTGGAGGCGGCGGACGCAGTGATTCGGCCCGGATCGCCGGGAGGTTGCCGTTGGCCGGGCACCGGGCTGGAGGCCGGTGCAGTGCTCCTCCGCAATTGCGCGGCGATGAAAGCCCGCACTTCGGCGCGCTGGGCCTCGGTCAGCAGGTCGGCCTTGGTCAACAACAGCGCGATCTTGGGAGTGTGGCGGCGCAATTCGCCCAACAACTCCAAATCGCGCTCGGAAAGCGGCGCATCCGCACTCACCGCCACCAGCGCCGCGCCGACCTGCGGCAGCCAGTTCAACGCCACCTCCGTGTTGTGGGCCAGGGCACTGCCCAAACCGGGGGTGTCCACAAATTGCAGGGGCGCCAGCGGCCGCAGTTCCGGCAATTCAATTTCGACGGCCTCGACCCGCTTTGCGTTTTTCGGATTATGATTCTCGCTCACGTAAAGGCCCACATCCGCGAGCGGAATTTCCCGGGTGGTGCCGTCGAGAAAACGGACTTCCCCCCGCGCACGTTCGCCGGAGCGCAGCCGGGTGATAACGGCCGTCAGCGGCACCACGCCGACCGGCAGCACTGCGCGCCCGGCCAGATGATTGAGAAATGAACTCTTGCCTGCCTTGAACCGGCCGAACACGGCCACGTCAATTCCGTTGCGCGATTGGGCGAGTTGCCGACAGGCCGCAATCTGCGGCTGGAGGGTCTTCAACTTCCATTCGTCAGCCAGCGCGGCGATAAGTTCCAAGGTTCCATGGGTCGCACCGCGGCTGCGTTCCGGTTCCGGGGTTGTCTTCATGGCGTCAACTGGAGCGGGGCAAACGGAGCGAATCCAAAAGCGGCGGTGCGTCCGCCGCGCACCGGATGCCGGTGAACAGGATGTTGACCATCCCGGGATCGTTACCGCGCCGGTGGGCGCATCGGAAGCGGAGCTTCTGCCAGCCCACACATGTGCCCCCGCGCGTAACGCGGGTCTGACCGTTTGCGGGCGGACGCAAATCGCCGGTCGCGTAGCGGCGATAGACGTCCCACTGATACCAATCCCCGCACCACTCATCCACGTTGCCCGCCATCTGGAGGATGCCGTAAGGCGAGCGGCCCGCGGGAAAGGCATCCACCGGCGCGGTGGTTTCGCCGTGTTGGGCCGTGTTGTGCCAGCGCAAAAAGTCATCGTGCCACTCGTCGCCCCAGGGATACAGCCGGCCATCCGTGCCACGCGCCGCCTTCTCCCACTCGAGCTCGGTGGCCAGCCGCAGTCCGGCCCAGCGGCAATACGCTTCCGCGCCGAACCATGAAACATGCACCACGGGATGCCGTTCGTAGCCGGGCATGACATGGTAGGTCGCTCCACTTTGTGCGGATTGTTCGCCAGCGTTCACGGGAGGCAAAGAACTGGCCGCTCTCCCCGCAACGCGGATGCGCTCCAACTCCGGCGCAAGGCGTTGCAGCTCCTCCGGTGAGGGTTGCGTGTTGTTGAGGAACTTTGCGAACTGCGCGTTCGTCACAGTGCATTCGGCCAGGTAAAAATCCGGCAGCCAGGCGCGAAATTGTGGCAGTTCATCCAGCAGCGTGAACTCATGCCCGTTGATGTCCATCACGCGCGCGGCTGCAATCTGTTCCGGCGTCGAGCCCGCCAGGAACTCGCCCGCGGGAATCAACCGCAGCACCGAGCCATCCTTGGCATTGATGACCTCGGCGCTCCGGATCGGGCGCGCCGGCGCGGTTCCAGCGCCGCGGGAACGGTCGTCCATGTGGGCCAGTGCCTCGTGCGCCTCGGCGCGCAGACGCGGAGCCGGGCCGCTGGCTGCCCACTCGAGCGTGGTCCGCGCGCGAGGGTCGCCGATGGCGCCCAGCGCATGAATGGCCTGAACCGCGAGGAACGGGTCTTTGGTTTCCCGCACCAGCGCGCACAGTGGAGCAACGGCCTTGCGCTCGCGCCGTTGGCCGAGAAGCCACGCGGCCCGAATCGGCGTTGTAGCCTCGGGATGGTGCAGCGCCGCAATCAGCTTGTCCGTGTAATCGCGGCCGGCCTGGCGCGCCGCGATGTCGTCGCCGCAGTGCGGACAGACCGTCGCCGCTTCCGGCACTTCACGCCAGCAATGGGTGCAGAAGAAGGTCATGGTGTGGGTGGCGTTTCCGCCGGCGGCGAGCGCAGCAGGTGGATCAGCGATTGCACGTCCGCGTCGAGAGCCGGGAGCGCCTGCTCCAGAAAAGCGGCCGTCTCCGCTGGCACGCTTCCGTAACCCGCCAGTCCGTGCCCCGGACGGCACTCGTCGAGATGAATGCCGGCGAATTCCAGCGCCACCACAAACTTGTGACGCACGGATTCGGTCATCGGCGGCAGCCCGAGATCGTCCGCGATGCTGCGCAAACGGGCCTCGATGGCATGGAGGACCGGCCGCAGGCGTGCCGCTTCCGCCGGCTCGAGCGGATCCGTAAAGGTGGTTAGCCGCAACGCGCGGTCGCGTTGCTCCAGCCGCGCCCGGAGCTCGGCCAGATGCCTCTCCAGCGTCATCAATGCGACCGCAATGTGGCGCTGTTGGGCCTCGTTTAATGGATATGGAACGTCATGCTTCATGCGGAAAAACGGCATCGGTGCGGGCCTCTTGAATTCTCCGGTCCAAGTCCAGCCGACGCAGCGCGCGCGGGTTCGCCAGGTCGTAGGCATGTGCGGCCAGTTCCGCGAACAGCCGGCGCAACACCAGCGGGCGGCCACCAGAGCGCCGGTGCAGCCACGGAACAATCGTCAATGCCCCTTGCGGAATCAATCCCGCCGCCACCGCGCTGGTGACTACCGCGCGAGTCTCGGCCAGATGCAACGGCGGCACCCGGATCCGCTCCACACGACCTAACCGCGGCCAGACGTGGCCGATGTCCCAGGAACGGTCCGAACGCGACACCATCCAGACTGGAACGCGGGCCATGGCACTTTCGAGGAACGAGGCCAGCCGGGGCGTCGTCCAGCCCACGTCATCAAACACGACCAGGCGCCGATCCTCCGCCAGCGCACACAACAGGCGGTTCTTGCGCGGCACCAGGTCGAGGCCGGCGGAAGTGAGGCCGAGCTGGGCTTCGAGACTTTCGCAAATCGCCGTCAGCCGGTTGGACCGCGGGCTGAGGAGAAAATCACACCGACATTTTAGTCGGTCCACCAGCGCCGTTTTCCCGATCCCTTCGACACCAAGAATAAGGGCGTGGTTACGCCCGGCATGCAACCGCGCCAACCGCGCCAGTTCCTTTTCCCGGCCGATGAAAGGCAAAGTGAGCGGCTGCGCCGGAGCGCGCTGTTCCCTCCACGGTTCCGAAGAGGGGCATCGGGTGATGAAAACGGCCGAACTTGCGGCATCTGTTGTGCAGGCCCAGAGGGAGGGCGACAGCGATCCGGAGTGCGATGGATGGGTGCTGGGGTTCCGCATAGCTCACTACCGAACAATTCATCTTTCGGTAGGAGTTATCAGTTCCGCAGAAGCGGAGCGGTTCCCCGGGAAGCCGGGCGAGGCAAACTCCATTGCCTGGTTCAACAATGACCTCGAACCGCGTCCCGGTCAACCCGCGGATTGCCTGCCATTCAAAGGGCTGCGCCGCTCGGTTGGTGGCAGGAACCCGGCCAACAACGCGGGAAGCTTCGGCCATTTTCCGGCGTTCACTACCGGGCAAACCCCCGGCCAAGGCGCCGGTTTCCGCACCGGGGGGAAATCCCGGGCCTCCCGCTCAAGTTATCCTCAACCCAAGCCGCTTGGGCATGGCATCGTTCAGAAAGACAAAAACGGCGTTGCGGGACGCCGGTTTGCGTTGATTCTGTCCGTCTGCTTAAGCCGCCACCCCGGCCTCTTTCAGGAGCCAGTCGTAGCCCCTTTGCTCCAGTTCCAGCGCAAGCTGTTTGTCGCCCGTGCGCAGAATGCGTCCGTCGGCCAGCACATGGACAAAGTCCGGGACGATGTAGTTGAGCAGACGCTGGTAGTGCGTGATGACGAGCTGGGAACGATCCGGCGCACGCAGCTTGTTGACGCCATCACTCACGACCCGGAGCGCGTCAATGTCCAGGCCGGAGTCGGTCTCGTCGAGAATGGCGAGGGCGGGTTCAAGCACGGCCATCTGGAAGATCTCGTTGCGTTTCTTTTCCCCACCGGAGAAGCCCTCGTTCACCGAGCGTTTGAGCAGGTCTTCGCGCAATTCGAGCAGCTTCATCTTCTCCCGCACGAGCGTGAGGAATTCCATGGCGTCCAGTTCCGGCTCGCCGCGGTGTTTGCGGATTTCGTTCAGGGCGGCCTTGAGAAAATAGGTGCTGTTCACCCCCGGAATCTCCACGGGATATTGGAAGGCGAGGAAAATGCCTTCCCGCGCGCGCTCCTCGGGGTCCATGTCGAGGAGGTCTTTGCCGCGATAGAGGACCTCGCCGCCGGTGATGTCATATCCCTCGCGGCCGGCGAGGACGCTGGCGAGGGTGCTCTTGCCGGAGCCGTTGGGGCCCATGACGGCGTGGACTTCGCCCTCGTTAATGGTGAGGTTGATGCCCTTGAGGATGGGTTTGCCCTCAACACCGGCGCTGAGATTTTTGATTTCCAGAATTGGTTGCTTGCTCATTTCAGTTCTCAAATTTCCGACACGAATTACACGAATTCACACCAATTGAATTCGTGCCCATTCGTGAAATCAGTGTCTAGCCGACGCTGCCTTCGAGGCTCACACCGAGGAGCTTCTGGGCTTCGACGGCGAATTCCATCGGAAGCTCCTTGAAGACCTCCTTGCAGAAGCCGTTCACAATCATGTTCACGGCATCCTGCGTGGCAATGCCGCGCGCGTTGCAGTAGAAAATCTGGTCCTCCCCAATCTTCGAGGTCGTGGCCTCGTGCTCGACGGAGGACGACGTGTTCTTCACCTCGATGTAGGGGAAGGTGTGCGCGCCGCACTGGTTGCCGATGAGCATGGAGTCGCACTGCGAGAAGTTGCGCGCGTTCGTGGCGCTCTTGCGGATTTCCACCAGGCCGCGATAGCTGTTCTGGCCGCGCCCGGCCGAGATGCCCTTGGACACAATGGTGCTTTTCGTGTTCTTGCCGATGTGAATCATCTTCGTGCCGGTGTCGGCCTGCTGCCGATTGTTCACGACGGCGACGGAGTAGAATTCCCCCTTCGAGTTGTCGCCGAGCAGGACGCAGCTCGGGTATTTCCACGTGATCGCGGAACCGGTCTCGACCTGGGTCCAGCAAATTTTGGAATGGCGGCCCTTGCAGAGGCCGCGCTTGGTCACGAAGTTGTAAATGCCGCCGCGGCCCTGCTCGTCACCGGGATACCAGTTTTGGACGGTGGAATACTTGATCTCGGCGTTGTCCAGCGCCACCAACTCAACGACGGCGGCATGAAGCTGGTTTTCGTCACGCATGGGGGCGGTGCAGCCCTCGAGGTAACTGACATGGGCGCCCTCGTCCGCAACGATGAGGGTGCGTTCGAACTGGCCGGTGTTGGAGGCATTGATGCGGAAATAGGTGGAAAGCTCCATCGGGCAGCGCACGCCCTTTGGAATGTAGCAAAAGGAGCCATCACTGAAGACCGCGGAGTTGAGCGCGGCGTAGAAGTTGTCCGTGTAAGGCACAACGGAACCGATGTATTTCCGGACCAGTTCCGGGTGCTCTTGGATGGCCTCGCTCATGGAGCAGAAAATGATGCCCTTTTCCGCGAGCTGCTCCTTGAAGGTGGTGCCGACGCTGACGCTGTCAAACACCGCGTCCACAGCCACGCCGGCCAGGCGGGCGCGCTCGCGCAGCGGGATACCCAGTTTCTCGTAGGTTTCCAACAGCTTGGGGTCCACCTCGTCGAGACTTTTCGGCGCATCGGTCTTTTGTTTGGGGGCGGCGTAGTAGCTGATGGCCTGAAAATCCACGGGCGGATACTCCACCTTGGGCCAGGTGGGCACGGTCATGGTCAGCCAGTGGCGGTAAGCCTTGAGCCGCCATTCGGTCATCCAGTCCGGCTCGCGCTTCTTCGCCGAGATGAGGCGGATGACGTCCTCGTTTAACCCCGGCGGCACAGACTCGGTCTCGATGTCGGTGACGAAGCCGTATTTGTATTCCTGTTTGACGAGGCTCTCAATGGTCTCGGTGGCGGTGCTCATCGTGAAGGCGGTTAAAAAAGCGAATGGTGGATGGGTGGCCCGGGCGTCATTTTTTCCGTCGCGCGCCGCACGCGGGGCAGACACCGTGCGCGGCGATCTCGAACTGGTCAATCTGGAAACCCCGGGGCACGGGAAAGGCGGCGCGGGCATCCGCCGGCGTTTCCACATCAAATACCCCGCCGCAGGCGGTGCAGTGGAAGTGCCAGTGTTCGTGCATGTTGGGGCAGAAGCGCGCCGCGCCCCGCTCGATTTTCACCTGCCGGGCGACACCGGCGCGGACCAGCGCGTCGAGGCAGTTGTAAACCGTGGCCAGCGAAATGTCCGGCATGGCCTTTTTGGCACGGATGAAAACCTCCTCCGCCGTGGGATGATCCCGCTTTTGCAGCAGGACGTCATAAACCTGGCGGCGCTGGCGGGTGAAACGAAAGCCCGTGGCCGCCAGATGTTCGCCCAACTGGCGCTGCGCGCGGGTGGTGCCGTTCGTTTTCACCGGGCGCGGAACTTAGCGCGAAGGCCCCGCCTGTCAATACTTGGAATAATTCCAAATAAAACCCGCCGCCGGACGCGGGCCTTACAGCACGGCCCCGCGCCGGGCAGCGACGCACAACAGGTAGCGCCCGCGACTTCGGCGGACCCGCATCCGGGCGCCGAAAGCGCGGGTGAGCCTCGCGGAGGTCAGCACGGCGGCCATCCGCCCGGCCGCCAGCGCGCGGCCCTGCCGCAACAGCAGCGCGTGGGTGAACACAGGCATGATCTCCTCAACGTGATGAGTGACGAGCACGAGGGTGGGGGCCGTGCGGTGCCGCCCCAGGCGCTGAAGGAATTGCAAAAACCGCTCGCGCGCCGCCGGGTCCAAGCCGGCGCAGGGTTCATCGAGGATCAATACGCGGGGTTGCGCCATGAGGGCGCGCCCGATGAGCACGCGCTGGCGTTCCCCCTGCGAGAGAACACCCCAGGGCCGGGCGGCCAGCGGCAGGCACTCGACCCGCTCGAGCATGCGGCGGGCGGCGCGCCGCTCGGCGGACGTGGTCCGGCCCCAGAACTGGATCATCGCCCGCCGGCCGGAGAGGACGGTGGCCAGCGCGGACTCGTCATCGGGGATGCGCTGACGGATGGCGGAGCTGACCAGTCCGACGCGGCGGCGCAGTGCGCGCCAGTCGGTTTCTCCGTAGCGGCGCCCAAGGAGTTCCATCTCGCCCGCCGTGGGGGTCAGATAACCGGTGAGCGCGGTGAGCAGGGAGGTTTTGCCGGACCCGTTCGCGCCGAGAATGACCCAGTGTTCGCCGGCGGAAACGCGCCAATCCAGGTCGCGCAGGATGACCGTGCCGCCGCGTTCGACGCGCAGGCGGCGGACCTCGAGAATGGCGGGCGTGGGGCGCATGAGCCGCAGCCTTATAGCCGGGCGGAGGCCGGCAGACACGCCCGAACTGTCGTCACGCCCGGGGCGTTCAATGCGCCAGCCGGGAGGTCATGGCATAGACGATGAGCACGAGCAGCACGAGGCCCAGGCCGAAGAAGAGGTAGCCAAAAAAGCGGGCGATGCCCTTCCACCGCTCCCATTCGTCACGCACGCGGTGCTGGTCCAGTTTGCCGGTCGCCACCAGGCGGTCATACCAGCGTTTGCGCTCGTGGAGCAACTCGGTCTTGGAGACGCGGCCCGAGAAGATGACGGTGTCCATCGGGAATTTCTCCAGCCGGAAATGGGTGTTGAAGAAGTGAATGGTGAAGATGAACCCGGCGGCGAGGAGCGCCTCGTCGGAATGGATGATGAGCGCGACGTTGATGATCCACCCGGGGAAAAAGCGGGTGAAGAATTCGGGGAACCACATGATGAGGCCGCTGAAGCCGATGATGAAGACGCCCCAGAACACGGCGAAGTAGTCGAATTTTTCCCAGTAGGTCCAGCGGTCGAACTGGGGCTTCTCGCCCTTGCCAAAGAACCACTTGTTGTGCGCCACAAAATCCCGCCAGTCCTGGAGGGTGGGCACCATGGAATCCGGGCCGAAGACGGCCTCACGGACGCGGCGGAAACAGAACCGGCCGGTCGCGGGATCGCGCAGGCTGTGGCGGTGGCTCCAGAAGCGAATGCTCAGGCTGCCGAGATGCAGGCCAAAGTAGAGGAAGGTCACAATGGCCCCGAAACGGTGCAGCATGCGGCACGCCTCGGCGCCGCCCAGCAGGTTGAACAGGGTTTTTGCCCAGTCGGTGTAGTAAAACTTGAGTGGCATGCCCGTGATGACCAGCAGCAGGAAGCTGGTTACGACGAGGAAGTGCAGGAACCGCTCGAACGGGGCGAAACGGGTGAACCACTCATCGTCCTGTTGCACCTGGAACTTGGCCTCGCGGAACTTCTTCGAGTCGTGCCAGTAGAGGTAAGCGGCGCGGACGAGCCAGGCGAGCGTGTGCAGGCCGAAGAAGATGAAGACACTGATCAGCAGGCCGGTCATGAAGAGGAAAACGGCATGCAAAACGGGGTAATTTTCGCGGTCGAGGGGGTTGGCATGGGGCCGGTAGGTGGCGAACCCGGCGTTGGCCTTGGGATGGCACTGCTGGCAGGTGGCCACGATGTTTTGCTGCGACAGTCGCGAATTCGGGTCGGACGGCGGGAGGACGTCATGGTGACCGTGGCAGTCGTAGCAGGCGGCCACGTCGGGGGCGGCGCTGGGCTTGCCCAGGGCCATGGCCTTGCCGTGGTAGGTGTCGCGGTAGTGTTTGAGGCTGTCCTGGTGGCACTTGCCGCACCGCTGGTCGCTGATTTGCTTGAAGTGGCCGGTGACGGGTTTCTCGATTTCGTGCGCGGTGTGGCAGTCGGTGCAGACGGGGGCGTTCTTGTGGCCCTGGGCAAGGAGCTTTCCGTGAATGCTCCGCTCATAGATCTCCTCAACGCCGAGGTGACATTTGCCGCAGGTGCGGGCGATGTTCTGGTGGTGGATCGAGGAACTGCGGTCCACGGTCCGCTTGATGTCGTGGACGCCGTGGCAATCCGCGCAGGAGGGGGCAACGATGAGGCCCTTTTTGGTGAGTGCCTGGCCGTGAATGCTGTCGAGATAGTGCTCGGCGGCGTCCTGGTTGCGGATGTGGTATTCGGTGGTGAGGTTGGTGTTGGCGTGGCACTGGGCGCAGGTCCGGGGCAGGTTCAGCTTGAAGACGGGCGAGGCGGGATGCCGCGCCGGCAGCATGTCGTGTTTGCCGTGGCAGTCGGCGCAACTGGCCGCGGCCGAGGCCCCGAGCCGGTGACTGATGCCGTGGATGCTGGCGGCGTATTCCTCCACCACGGGGCCGTGGCAGGTGACACAACTGGCCGGTTTGGCGGGCACGTTGTCATCGGGGTGCTTGAGCGTCAGGTCGGCGTGGCAACTGACGCACGCATTGGTGCCGTGGACGGAGAGCCGGTAGAGTTTCTCGTCCACAAAGAGGGAAATCTCCTTCCCACCGCGCTCCATGGTGAGGTCTTTGTCGGAGTGACATTCGAGACAATGACTGTTTTTGATTTCCTCCGTGGGCGCGGCTACTGGCGCGGAAACAAAAAAGGCGCCGGTCAGAGCGACCAGCGCCGGGAGGAGGCGGGGGCTTGATGGGAACAGCGGAGTTTTCACGTCATTTGCTTTCGCCGTGGCAGTCGTGGCAGAGGAATCCATCGGGAACCTCCTCGCCCGGGTGAACGAAGGGGTGGCCGGTGGCACTGAGTTCCTTGAGTTGCGGACCGGTGCCCTGCGCCTGAATGATGTGGCATTCAGCGCAGTTGCTGAAACCGATCTTGCGTTTGGGATTGCCCACGGCGAAGTGCTGGTCGTCGTGACAACGCGCGCAGCCGGGCCAGTCCTTGTGGCCAATGTGTTCGGGGTAAGCCTTCCAACTGGCGCGCATCTCCGGAAAGAAATTGTTGGTGAAGATGTCCTGCAGGGCGGCGATGGCCGGCTCGACCCGCGGTTCGTTCGGGTAACGTTCGCGCATCAGCCGCGCGATGCCGGCAAGGCCCTCGGCCTCGGTCTGATAGTCCCGGGTCAGCACGAAGATGGCGTTGGTTTTCAGCCACGGCAGGGAGGGATCCATGCGGCCGCGGGCCATCGCGAGGTTCACCGCGTCGCTCGGGGACTTGTAGCGATGGGCGGGGCGGTTGTGGCAATCCACGCAGTCCATGGTGCGAATTTCATAGCCGGCGATGTCGTTGGTGAAGGACCGGGTGCGGAACTCGATCACCGTCCCGTCGGCCTCGGTCATGCGCACCCACGGGATGACCAGGCGTTTGTCGTCCGTGGCGAGGTATTCGATCTTGTGGCCGGGATTGACGTGCCAGTGGATGCCCTCGGCGATGCCATCGCGGCTGCTGGCGCCGCCGACCTTCATGACCATCGAGATGGCGTGGTGGGAGTTGGATTCGTCGCCCAGGTAGTAGTTGTAGTTGCGGATGAAGTCACCGGCGAACTTCTCCGGCCAGTGGCAACGTTCGCAGGTGTCGCGCGCGGGGCGGAGGTTCTGGATGGGCGTGGGAACCGGGCGGGGGAACTTGTTGAAGGCCACCGAGTAGAGCTGGTAGCTGCCGGAGATTTTGGCCTTCACAAACCACTCCGCGCCCGGCCCGATGTGGCATTCGACGCACGCCACGCGCGCGTGGGGCCCGTTGTGGTAGGTGACCATCTCGGGTTTCATCACGGTGTGGCAGGCCTGGCCGCAAAACGTAACCGACTCGGTGAAATGGTAGGTGTGATAGCTGCCCACCGCCGAGAGCAGAAGGAACCCCACGCCACCGCACGCAAAAAACGCCAGCGCCCGCCGGTCCTTCGGTTGCGACAGGTCAATCTGGATGCGCGGGATGAGGGAGGCGCCATAACGCCGCCGCCACCGCCAGGCGCCAAACAGGAACAGCCCCAGGCCGAAAAACAGGAAGCCCGGGGTGACAAACCAGGTCAGGATGCCAACGTAGGGATTGGACGCCTGGGCCAGGGTGTCGAGGATAAACAGCAGGACAAACGAGAAGAGCGCCCCCACGATGACGACCAGGCCGCTGAGGCTGATCCAGTTACGAAAGGAGAGAAACCGCGGGGTTTCGGAGGAGGAGGGTTTTTCGCTCATAACTACGCGACCCAAGAGGAGACGACACCACGGTCGGCCCCGGCCCGGCTCCTGCCGGGTGAGGGTGGCCAGGGGATTCCAC